>JAISES010000116.1 GCA_031263965.1 Prevotella sp.
TTCAACTTCATAGTTCTCGGTAAGGTATTCCAGAATAGATGCTTCGGCGGCTTCTTCCGCCTTGTCAATACTTTCTTCGTCTTCGCGAACCAGTTGTTTTATTGTCTTTTCTGTTATAATGCCTTTATAATCAGAATCGTTCAGAAACCTGTGATACATTTAATTAAAAGTCAAAAGCGCCATAGACCGGCGCGGTCGTTGTTTCTATCGTAGATTGATTCCTTTGATACTTTTGCCAGCTGTCTTTTACAAATAAACAGACGGCATAATCAAGACAATCCGAAAGGTGCCCGTACTTTTCATACTTCTGCCCCGTCTTGGGGTCGGTTGCTTTTGCTTTGGATTTGGTACCATCCGGATTTTTCCGCTGGTAAGTCAGATCTTCCGCAAATCTGCGGCACCGCATATCAATTAATATTTCCCATCCGTCATAGCCTTTGAATAACTCATTAATAAATTCCAACCGGGCTGTCTGGGAGGGTTGCTTGCTTAATAATTTAGTTTTCGCCCTTAATATCGGGCTGTTTATATTGCCCAGGATAATCGTATAATTATTTACCCCGTCTTCGGTCTGGGTCGAACGTGCAAGACCGGATGGGTCTCCTGTTATGAACAGGCCTCCGACATGCTTTTCGGTTAAATATTTCTTCGAAATCTTTTTGGCCAATACAGGAGTATTGTTTTCCTTGTTCTCCGGCCTGCCGAGAATCTCCTCCAGTATGTATATTTTCTTATTCCCGAAATCGAACTGCATCGCCAGCGTACTCATAAACGGGGAAACGTTGAAATCCCAACTGATAACAATGGGTATGAGCGGATTATACACTTTCTCCCGCAATCCGGATACCAGATGCTTTTCCCCTGAGAATTCCCAGTAAGCCGCCATCTCGTTGGTGTCGATGTAGTCCCAGACTCCGAAGAGCAATCTCTCTTTGGTGGCCTTATCGCGTATTTTATTCAAAGACGCTTCGTAAGTTTGTCTGAAGGCTATGTCCGGATTGTCAAATATAGAAAACGGGACATAGGCTTCCCCTTCTTTACATATAACAGGGTTCCCGTCATCATCCTGGACAAACCGGCTGCGAACCCAGTTGATTGTAGGGTTGGTGGACAGGAACATCCTGGGAGTCTTGAAAGTCTCGTGTGTACGCCACCTGAGACGGGAAAAGAGAACTTCTACCGCACGCTCTGATATTTCACTTACCTCATCGACGAACGCTGCCGTATATTCGGATGAACCGAACCGCTCAAAATTCGGGTCTGAAGGCAGATCGACCATCTCTTTTAACAAGATAACCGAATCATTCCAGAAAGTAACAAATCCCTCCAGGTTGTTTATTTTATAATTCACCCCTTCCTTTAACCCCCAATCTTTCATGATCGTTTTTATGGTGTTGAAAGTAGATTCCTTCAACGATTTGATTGTCTTGCGGGCAACAACGACCCGGATGTTTTCAAACCTCATACAACTACTGACAACCCATGCACTACCTAAATAAGACTTTCCTCCACCAGCAGCTCCCCCTCCCAATATTAACTGGGGGAGGTCTTGTATTTTACAGGATGCGCATTGAGGCTTGTATTGAGGGTTCCCTTGGGAATTATGCCCAATCAACACCTGTTCTATGTGTCCCCCACAATGAGGACAGTAATCGGGCTGTAAAAGCTTCCACAACTCATACTGTCTTGGAGAGGGGGCGAAATCTATTACTAAATTTTTAGGAGGCTTTAATAATCCATATGCCATTTATTAATAATTTAAAAAGACGCGCCACACCCGGTGACACGCCTTATATAGTACGAAACAAGATTTTTAAGCATTAGCCGCATCATATATTTTTTCAACCGTCAGCCAGAAATCGTCCGGGTAAGCGCTTTCCACAAGGCTCTCGCACGATCCCTTCAGATAATCGAGTTCCTCTTTTGAAAATTCTACCACCAGTGGACTCTCTGCATCTTTCTTAGAATCCCATTCGATTTTACCGTCTTTCGGGTGTTCTACGATTGAATAATTCTCTTTATCCTTCCCTGTAATTGCTATTTTGGCAATGATACCCCGCTTTAAGTTAAACTCTATGAATTTGCCCTGCTGCGGCAACATCTGGGGAATGTAAAACCTGTCTTTAATATATAACTTCATAATCTTTTTTATATATGAATAGCCGTTTCCTGCACTATTGGTTTATGGATTTGGCATATTTTATCTTTTCTTCATCTTTTCTTTTTCCTGTAAAGACAGTAACCCAAAATGCATACCGCTGCCACAATAAAGAATGCTATCCCGATCCACAACCACTCATTACCTTGAACCGGTCTCGAATCATTTGTTATTACCTGGGATTCCCTGTAGTCGACAGTCCTTTTCAGGTCTTCGATAATTGCATCCTTTTCAGTCAATAACCTTTCATAATTCTTAGACGTCTCATTCAGAACCGTCTCATCAGTAAGGTAGATTTTGCGTTCGATTACTTTCGGAGCTCCGCCCTGGGGATTCTCTGTTGTTGGCGGGTAAAACTCGGTCTTTTCCGATATCCCGGCAGTTGTTGTTTCCGTTTCCTGCTTCGTATTTATGATTGCCTTTTCTTCTTCCAACACCTCCTTTTCAGCAACACGCTCAACCGCTTCCCGCTCCTTATAGTCTTTTTGGCTATCTTTTAATGTCCGGCATCCGGATAATGACAGGCAGATAATAAATAATAACAATACCGCTTTTTTCATGCTATTTCTATTGTCAGGTTATATCTGTCTTTCAGGAGTGTTTCATATAGTTTTTTGAATGTTGCGGTTGATTCCATAACAGCCCCATTTACATTGTTTTTACCCACAAGAAGGCAACCTTCGGTGTCTTTCGGGTAGTTTCCTATGTGAATCAGGATACCGTCATATCCCGGAACATTCAACAAACGGGGCAGCCTGCCTCCACAGAATGTATAAGCATCACGGGTGGAATATTTAGGACTGACAACATCCAACGTTATTTTGTAAATACCTGTAGGGATTGCTGTTTCACCTTTAATTTTTTTCAAGGCGATCTCAGTCAAAGACATGTTTTGTACCAGTCCCCTATCCGTATCCTCCAGAGTATCGCAGAAGTAAACCCCGTCGATATATAATTTTCCGATGGTATACTGTCCTGTTTTTTCAATTCTTTTTAATACGAGTTTCATTTTCTTTCAGTTATAGAGTTAATTGGTATAAACCATTCTGCTTCGCCTTCAAACGGCTCGCCTTCCAGGATTACCCAACATCCTTTTATCTTTCTGCTCTCTGAATCGAGAACCTCATCAATTACCGCTTCCCGTCCGCACAATCCGTCGAGTTTCATTTCCGTCAACTCCTGCGATGGAGCAATGACTGTTTTATTTCCTTTTTCCATTATTTATGTTTTAAAATCCTGTAGGCGGTGTCCTTTTAGAGCAAAGGGGAACTTCACATTTCAATATTTGCAATCTCGTGTTCTCAACCACAAGATTTTTATTTTCTTTATATTATTCAACTTCAGCATCCCTGTGTTCCCCTATCTTTAAATAAAGGGAGCCAATCTTCGAATCCTTCTCTTGGATTTCGGATTTGGCTTCTTTATACAATTTCTGCCATTCTTCAGACTGTTTGGCCTCATTTTCAATATTTTTTGTTTTCCTCATTTGAGGGAAAAAGATAAATGCCGTAAAATTTCCACTGATTACTCCGATAACCCCGGCGATTAAAATTCCCCAATCCATTTATTTAATAGTATTTTAGTTTCATATTTATACGATTATATCCTGCCAGGCGTGTATTACCCGTATCTATTTCTTTGCTCCCTTATCCGTCAGTTTCTTTTTTTTGTTTATCCGGCGCCGGAAGGATCACATTAAATACAACGCCACCTTCTCCTGTCCCTTCAATATTCAGTTTGTTGATATTAGCTTCTTTGATGGGGTGCATATCCATCAGGGCTTTCGTAGCCTGAACAGCAACGCTTCTCAGTGGAGCCGGGGATAACTTTGTCCCCCTCCGGTCCATATATTCAGCTTTTGAGGTCTCTTCAATAATATGGAGCAGGTTTTCCGTCAGTCTTTTCTTCAGGTGTTTCGCCTCTTCATAGCTTAGCGATTCAAGGTCTTCAATGTAATCCCGGATATGTTTTTGGGCAAGAAGCTTTTTTGCTTTCCCTGTCGAAGTTGTAGAAGAAACATTGAAAGCTTCCTCATAACATTTGGCCGCATTGCCGCAATAAGGCGCGCAACCGTTAACGAACAGCTCACAGAAAACAACTTCCCGATCCGTCAGGGAAGCATATGTTTCACTATTTTCGATTATATTATTTCCCATTATTCATAATACAAATAAAGCCCTGAAAAAGTCAGGGCTTTTCCTAATATGAATAGGATATGGTTAACTGTTTTGTTTTTTGTGCTCCAATAATTTCGCCATAATTTCTTGCCTGAACAGATCGGCAATCCCGTTTACGGCAGCTTCTACATCCTCCACGCTGTTTATGTATTCCATATTGAAGTTGATCATCAGGTCGTAACCCGATATTTCCACCAGCGTCTTATTTATTTCATCGTTCACGATAGAACAGACTGCGCGGTCCGTTATCAGCTTAAATTCAACGGTGGGTTCCCTTTCTGTTTTTATAATTTGTTCCTCTTCTTCCATTATATTATATTATATTTTAAAATGTTTTCTACTTTTCTCAGTCTTGGAAATAGCCAGTGATTCCCCGGTCATTACGCCTCCCTCGCTCCTTAACCTTTGGGTAAGGGCGCTTACGATATTGGTCGTTGCCGATACATCTGCGTCCGCGTCATGGGCGTCATCCAGCTCAATCCCCAACCGTTCGCACATAATTTCCAGTTTGTAGGAATTCACATCCGGCAAATGACACATGGCTAATTGTCCCAAAACAATCGTATCCAAGGCTAACGGCTGGAAATTCCCGTAAAAATCGGTGTATCCCCGGAGCAGCTTCGGTAATTCGCCGGTTAATCCTGCATACGCCATCATCTGTTGCAGGAAGCCTGTATCAAAACCGATGTTTTGCCCGATAAGGAAGGGTTTCATATTTTTAGGTGTTTTAGGAGAAGTGTTCCGTTGCATGAATGCGATGATCTCAGCAGCAACATCTTCGATGTTTTCACCCATATTATACAGCATATCCATCGTGATTGCGGAATAAGTCAAAGCCTTTTCTTCATAATCCATCGGTTTTTCTTCCGGTTCGTCGTGTTTGCTTTTCAAAACCTTCCGTTTGGCTGTTACGCCCTTGACCTCTTTTTGACTGTACGGATAAATATAACGCGTATAAGAATCAATACGCTCAAATGTATCTAACCGGGTAGCATGGATTGATATTTGCGTACATGCCGCGGTTTGGCATTTCAAGCCTCCTGTTTCAAAGTCCAATGTGAATGCTACTAATATTGCCGGTTCTTCTTTTAGCGCTGTCATATTAAAATACTTTCAATCATTAATAATAATTTTTCTTCAAATTCTTCAACTGTCCCATTGTTCTCAATCACATATTTGTACAACAGATCATTAACCTGGATTCTATTCGCGTCTCTTTCAATTCTTTCCTTTATGACACTTTCTGCAATTCTCTCTGTGTTGCGGTCAATATATACAGCATATATTTCAATAAAATTAGCGTATATCAAGTCTTTCAATCCTTTTTCATCAACAACATAGGCACATAATGAATCGTTTGGGACCTGACTGAAGGTTGCCCAATAATGATAACCTCCGTAATATGTGTATGCCATCATTTCAAGCTTGTCCGGCATCTCTTCCTCAGAAACGAAGTGATGCTCTACCCCATTTGTCTCTCCGGCTCTCATTGGACGCGTTGTGTAAGAGACAATATCCGGAATCCCCAGATTTCTTTTTAGAATTTGCGTTGCCAGTGTTTTACCGGCTCCCGATGGGCCGACAATTGCAATAATAATTGGTTTCATAAAATTTCCACAATCGATTTTTTAGTGAACTGTAAATTATTCTTCCCCGTATAGTCGCTGTATTTCACCATAGCGGAGAATATGATCAATTTGCCTTTCGCGTTCAACAGTTTTCCCCTGTTTTCCGCATATTCTTCCGGCCATACGACACATTCGCAAGTGTCGTTATTCTGTTGCAACACCATTTTGCAGAATGTTTCCGTGTCTCCCGATTTTTTGTTTTTGAATTTCTTTTCCTCCACTTCTACGACGGTAGCGCAAACCGCCACCTTTTTCCCCTCCTCTTCCAATGGGGCTATGCCTTGTAATGTGGTATAAGAAGCTTTGCCTTTGATGGATTCTTTGACATCCGAATTATCATAGACGCGCTTATAGTCGATAGCTCCAATCCCTGAAACTTTTACCTGCTGTTGCGACCAGAAATAATGCTTTCCCTTCATTTCCGCAGGAATATCCTTTTCCTTGATTTCAAAGCCCAACCGTCCGGCGGCTTTTTCCAGGATAGCGTAGCGTTCAATCACAGATCCGGCTTTTTCAATCCGGTCAAAGCATCCGGCTAATATGAGGTGCAGGACATGCCTCGCGTTCACCGGACATCTTTTTACTTCGTCATCGTCGTCAGGGTCATCCCAATACTCGTATTTTTTCAATTTGTATTTGAATACGCGGTCTATAAAGTTTACGATGCTGGAAAAATCCCCGTTCTTATCGCGTTCCTCGACGATCCACTCTACAGCTTTGGTTCCGACCTGTTTTATCCTGGTCAGGGACCAGAAAATAGAATCCGTTGAATAGTCGGTGTAGAATTTAGCCTCGCTGACATTTATATCCGGCGGTACCACTTTAGCTTTACTGCATGCTTCCATTTCCCCTATTAGCGTAACCAGTTCATCGTCATCGGCCCATTGTAAGGCAACAGTATAGAATGCGGTCGGATAATTCGCTTTAAGATAGGCCCCGACATACGAGGTGACGGCATAAGCCGTGGCGTGGGATTTGTTAAAAATATAAGAACCGCAAGCCTCAATCTGCTTCCAGATGGCAACAGCATCTTCCTGGGGACAACCGTTTTTCTTTGCTCCTTCCATAAATTTGCTTTTCATCGCCTGAATCTTATCTGTTTTCTTTTTAGAAATGTACTTTACTAACCTCACGCCATCTCCAAGAGAAAAATCCCCAACCTTCCTGGCAATCAAAACCACCTGTTCCTGATAGCAATTATGGGTAACAAGTCCACCAGTCACAAAACTATGTGTTTGATTTATAGTTAAATCATAGGTTAGTTTTGGGGTGTTTTTATTCACTGATAAAACCACACCCCATACATCATGATCGATAATTGCACCATGTTTTATAGCATTCTCCAAATAGCAATATGTATCTCTCTTAATTTGAGAACGTATATTACTGCGCGCCGACTTATCTAAAACATCCATATTAACGGTTTGCAGATATGTAGACGGTATTCTTGCCCCTCCATTACGTAACAATATTTTATGAGGCTTAATATGGAGTCTCAACATGCCATCTCCATTAAAAGCAATATTATAGACAATATCGTTTAATTCAATCGTAGTATGCAGACTCGATGGAATGCGGAATGCCTGTAAACATTCAATCAAACGATAGGCAAGTTTTCTGTTCTTAATACGTATGCGTCCATTTGCAAGGCAGCCATCCCCTTCGATAAAACCAGATAAAAGCATTAGCGACATGTGCGGTACAAATTTATCATAGCTTTTTTTATTTTCTAATTTGTTCGATTTTAAATATTCTTTAAATGGATTTGGCTTATTATTTTTTGGCCTGTATGTGGTGGAAACGTACCACGCCCTTGTATTAAAATATATACTGCATTGTAAATCAAACGCCTGATTAAATATTTGTGCAATTATATCGGCATCCTGTCTGTTTCTACATGTAATTGTCGGGGTAGAGCCCCAGGTTCCATTTGCTAAATATATCCCAAGACACCAATCTTTCATATCTCCTACCGGCAAATTTTCATCGCTTAACCAAAAACCTTTTATTGAATGTTTTTTAGGAATCAGCTTACCCGCTTCACACCAACCATATTGAGTTAGCACTTTATGATCTGTGGTACAGGTTAGTTCAATCCCATGCGTAGTACGGACAGTTACCGTGTCTTTTAATCCTTTATACATTGAAGCGGTCACACAATGATAACTGCCATTTTCTGTTTGTACAAGTTCACCTTCCTGGACATCTTCAATACGTTTTAGACCGGTTCTTGTTTTAATCAGAGAACCTTCAGCGATACATAATTGCCCATACGTATCTTTCAAAGCATTATATGTTCCCCACAAATACGTTGGAGCCACCAGTCCACCCTTGCAATCGATATACGCTTCCGTAGAACCATTTTCAAGTGTTGCCGGACGATACAGGGCGTTTGCCGCGATCAGGTCGTTGATACAGGCTGGCTTCATATCAACCAGGAATTTTGTCATACCACGGGAAGAAAACTGGAAGACATTCTGCGTGAACCCCTGCGCTAATAACTTGTAAGTTTTATCATCGTCCAACTCGCTTGTTGCGATAGACTCCAGTGAAAAATCCGTACCATATTCGCGGTTACAGATATTCATTGTTGCTTGCAGTTTAGATAATTCTTTCGTTGCCAGGCAGTCATTCTTTAATAAGCCAAGTTCATCCAGCTCGTAGCCGTCCTGCTCCGATACCAAAACGCCATCGACCTTTTTAATCGGAACAAAATCAAAGCATTCTACGCTTTCGCCGTCTTTCTCATCCGGAGTAACCAGCAGGGCCGATGCGTGGATGGAAGCCGAACGCGGCTGGAACATCAACGTCCGGATGTCTTCAAACAGATCCGGGTAATCCTCAATGAATCTGGCAATCTTCCTGTTTTGCGCCGCTAATTTGAAAATACCGGTAAAGTCACATTTATCATCGTCGAATATCGCTGTCAGGTAGTTAACCAGATGTACAGGGATACGCTTTGTCCGGGCGACGTCTTTCAAAACCGCCTTCACTTTCAGCGTTGTAAATGTACCGGCTGAGAAGACTTGCTGCTTTCCGTTTTTATTATACCGTTTTTCGATATACTCCTTTATCTCGGCTCTTCTATCAGATTGGTAATCGATGTCTACATCGGGCAAAGCGCCTCCGGTACCTTGTAAATAGCCCTTATCAACAAAACAATCTGCAACAGTAACCGGTTGCCTGGTATTAACTGCTTTTATCTTTTTTACTTTCATTTCAATTAAACCATTTTATAATTGTTTCCCCTTTATACCCTTTCTCCCAGATATACCAGCAATAAGCAACTGCCGAACTTTCCTTCTTTTTCCTTGATTTTACAAATTCCCCATTTTTTACACACTTCAATCTCGAAGAAGAAACATAAACTGTTTTTGGAGGATTACGGTCGAATAAAGACCTTCTTTTTTTTCCTTCAAGAAATTGAATCTTTAAGAACATGGCTATTTTTGCGCCAGCCTCTACAAGCTCCAGGCTTTTTTCAACAAATTCCTGTGCATATTTATACGGCGGGTTAGTGATTATATCCCCGCTCCATTTATTTTCGCACTTCAGAAAATCAACTCCGCCAATACCGTAATCCCTGTCTATTAAATCATAACTTTGTACGTTATATCCATGTTTAACCAACACTTCGCTGATCGCTCCTTCCCCACATGCAGGTTCCAATATATTATTGTTAAAATCTTCTATATTAAGCAGCAATTCTACAGCCTTTGGTTCTGTCGCATAATAATCATTACACTCCCTTTCTCCTTTACTGTGAGATGTCGCTCCTAATATTTTATATATCGATTTCCCGTTTCCTATCCAATCCTGATTCATTTTTTATAAGTTAAACCATTAAAATAAAGATCATTAACCTTATAGGCTTTTTCAAATTGAAGTAATTCTTCATCCGGAATAATGTGGCGTTTACCAATAAATGTGTCGGAAACAACGCCTTCCAGTGTCCTGCACCGGCTCAGGGCCACATAGATCTGACCCGGACAAAACACGCCCTGCGTATGGATTACTACGCGGTCGAATGTCAGTCCCTGGCTTTTATGAATAGTGATAGCCCATGCCAAAGTGATGGGGAATTGCGTACAACTGCCTTTTTCCATGGCCGTAATTTTCCCGTCCTCCATTTTATATTCACAGGTAATCCATTTACATTTTGAAATTCCAACGGCAGAGCCGTTATCCAGCCTGACAGTGATGACTTTATCGCCTATGTTTTCCACTATTCCAAGCGTTCCGTTGCAATATTGTTGGAACCGGTCATTAACTAGGATCATCACGCGAGCCCCTTTCCTTATCATAAGTTTTCGATCGCATGGAGCGTTGTTTAAAGAAAAATCGCCTTCAATTGTTGCATAATAAATATGGGTGGGTTCTCCAAGCATTGCCTCATTGATATTCTGCACGTCTTTTTTATACGTACAGATATGAATGTATTGATTGTCAAACTTATCGCTGACCTTCTTGTTTCGCAGTTCCTCCAGTTCCCCCAGATCGTTTTCAGTCATCTTATATTCGCGGACATTGTTGAGCAGGTCGATAAACCGCTGGTCGGATTGACGGAAAATGTTGGTTAATTCTATCACGCGGAAACCATTCTCGTGGAATGCTTTCGCGTAAAAAAAATACATCCCTTCATAAAATTGCAACAGGATTGATTTTTCATTATCCGGCACAACAGGCGGTAGTTGGAATAAATCCCCGAACATGATCACCTGGACGCCGCCAAAAGGCAGGGGACAATTTCTACACGTTTGTAACCTCCTGTTAATAAAATCCAACACATCAGGGCGCACCATACTGATTTCGTCTATAACCAACACTTCCATGGAATTCAGGATTTCAGCTTTTTCCTGACTTATGGCTGATTTGATGCCGGTATAAGGATTAATAGGCCCGAATGGAATATTAAACAAACTGTGCAGGGTTACGCCTCCAGCATTTATTGCCGCGACTCCGGTCGGGGCGGCGATCACAACCTGCTTGTCAACCGTTTCTTTGATATGTCTGAGGAAAGTCGTCTTACCGGTTCCGGCTTTTCCTGTGATATATACTATTGAATTTGTATTGTTTATCAAATCCAACGCTTCTTTCATTTCATCTGTAATCGTTATCATCTTTAGAATTCGTTTATGGTAAATAAAGCATCCCTGTTGTCGAATAAAATATCATCCCCTTCCGCCAGTTCATCCGCATAAATAATAAGTGGTTCGGGTTCGGATTCCCTCCTGACGATCAGTTCCGCATCTTTGTCTACCTTGATTGTTTTTCCGTTTTCGAGCGTGATTTCTACAAAATTCCGGGACCGGATATCTTCCGATATAATTGTTGTATCGGAGGGATATAATCCGGCCCGTTCCGGGAGCAGGAAGCGTTCAAAGATCAGATCGTACCTGA
>JAISES010000163.1 GCA_031263965.1 Prevotella sp.
AGTTTGTTCATTAAGAGCTCGGCTTCGGTGCCCTCTTCCCTTTCCCAAACAATATAGTGCAGGATGAATATAGCCTTTATACGGGCATCTTCGTCCCTAAAGTCGCCCTTATCTGTCAATGACAGCATCAGGAAAAGACGGGATAAGTAAGGAGCCAGTATGACCACACCGGCATTGCTAACGTCAATTAAGTTATTCTTTTCCATTATATCGCTTTTATAATTAATAAGTTCTGATTGTTCCGCCAGTAGATTATCTGTAGATGCCAGACTTTCTATTTTTTGTATAAACCGGACTTGTTCACTTTTAGGCAATTTTCTAATCAGAAGATCGATAATATGAGCAACAATAGCTTCTAAGTTCAATGAAACCTTTCCTCCGGATATATCGGTCAGATATTTGATTATTGTTGGGTTACCTCTTTCATCCAATAGTTTTATTGTTACGGGCTGGCGTTCTATCGTATTCATCTTTATTTTATTGAACCAATCCCAAAACTTATTTAGTATTTCGCAAAAAGGATATTTTTTTCATGCGTTTGCCCTGATTATCTTGTGCTTCTCCTGCCATAATAATTTGATTTTAATTGTTTTTACTGATTAACTTTTTTGCATTTGCTGCTGGAATGTAATTTCTATGAATTCCGCAGGACGGCTAATAGCCACGAGGACGGTAATCCGCATAATGCCTTCCAGAATGTCTTCCGGCGTCATTGTATCACCCAGACCGACATGCACGCTATATGCGTCATCGGGTACAGCCCCGGCCAATCCTCCACGTTTCCATATTCCATTCAGGAAATTGGATATCATACTTTTCACATTGATCCACGTATTTGCTTCATTAGGATCGAATACATATGCACGCGCCGCATTTTTAACGGACTCCTGTAACATTATCATTGTACGGCGTACATTGATATACCTCCAGTCGAGGGAATTTCCGTCCAGTGTCCTCGCTCCCCATACTTTAATACCTTCTCCTATAAATGTACGGATGGCATTTACAGACTTCCCACTCAGGGATACATTCAAATCTTCCTGCTCTTCGTGTGAGATATTGACGGTAGGACTTATCGCTGTGGTGACGTTTACATTCGCAGGAGCCTTCCATACGCCCTTAGTGTTATCGACCATCGTATAAACTCCGGCCATAGCAGCTGATACAGGAAGCTGATTCAATGAAATCCGCATTTCCTTCATAATTTCCCTGTATAGAAAACTTAGTTGCGACAATATTTTGTGTAAAGTACTGCGTTCCACATCGGTCAAACCGTCCTTCAGTCCATCTATATAGCCTTTTACCTGTTTTTTCTTTTCTCCGTCCAAAGCCGAAGTTTCCAGTTCTTCTGTCAATAAAGCTTGTAAATTCTCTATATCCAGATTTTCATAGTTCAACTCATTTTCTTGCACGATGGAAGTATTCAGCCATGGATAATAAGCGGCGCCAAAATCAAGGAATTCACTTCCTATATTCTCCCTGAATTTTGTAACCACGTCTCCATCAGGATCTTTTCTATCTTTATATCCATCATGTATATCCAGTACAGCAAAGCGGTTTCGCATTTCATATCCGCAATGCTTCAGTATTGCAGTTTGGAGCGCATAGCAATCATCTGCTTTCAAAACAATAGCTTCCGGTATAATCACCATCGTAGGCTCCTGTTCTTTAATCAACGGAGCTATACCTTGCTCGAGTTTGTCTTTTTCTATACCGGAAGAATAATCACCAACCGATACGATGTAACAAGGCCCTCCTCCATTTGCATAGAACAGCAACATACTATAATAAAGTACATAGCTATCTGTTCTTTTCAGCAAGTAGCTCTTACCATTAAATATAATGGCTGAAGAACCTGTACCCTCAGCTAGTTCGAATCTGGGTTTCGGAGCCTCTCCGAAATAAGATCTGAACTCGGACATGGATGTGATCCGCCAAGGCTTATTCAACAAAGATTTGTTACCGTTCGCTGCTTTTTCCGTATAACCGATAAAAGCAGGCACAGCGGTTGCCACTTCCACTACAGAATTAGGGAATGCGTTTTTTTCAACGCTATACACCCCTGGTGTTTTCATTGCACTCATAGGTTGAATTTATTAACAGGCTCTAAGTTAAGAATAATATTCGACTAAGGGATAACGAATTTACTGTTTATCTGTAAAAATACAAATAAACCAAATAGTAATTGCAACGATTCAACATATTGTTTTTCAGAAAATACTATAGTAAACTAAAAGACGCTTATTCCCGAATTGATGGAAGCTTCAAACCTGGCAGATTGGTCATTCATTAAGTGTTACATTATAGAAAGGGGCTTTAATATTTCAGGAAAGAATATAGTTCAGAATGAAACAATATATAACAGTTACTCCGGATTATGCCGGATATGGTTTACTTTATTGTTATTAGAAACTGTTTGAATTTTATCGAAATTTTTTTTTCTGCTTCAATAAGAAAAAAGCCCGCTAATGAATTAGCAGGCCTTCTTCCGAAAAGAGAAACTATTTAGTTTTACTTATTTTGCCTCTGTTATTTTCTTAGAATGTTCTTTTTTGAAGATTGTCCAAGCTATCGGCGTTGCCACAAATACTGAAGAGTATGTACCAATAAAGATACCGATAAAGATAGCGAATGTAAAGCTTCTGATAGTGTCGCCGCCTAATAAGAAGATACAGAACACCACCAACATCGAACTTAGAGCTGTATTCAACGTACGGCTCAAAGTTGAGTTCAATGCTTCATTTATTGTTTCTGTTATATCCCGCTTAGGATACATATTTCTGATTTCGCGAATACGGTCAAAGATAACAACCTTATCATTAATGGAATATCCCACTACAGTAAGTACTGCCGCTATAAAGGACTGGTCTACCTCCATCGAGAACGGCATGATCTTATATAATAATGAATATAAGATAATAACCATCACGGCATCATGCGCCACAGCGATAAGTGTTCCCACCGAGAACGCTATATCGCGGAATCGCAACAAAATATACAATGCCATGAACGCAATGGCAATTAATACCGCAATCGTTGCAGCCGTTTTCAGGTCATCGGCAACACTAGGGCCTACGCGTTGGGAACTTTGCACATATTTAGTATTGAATGCCTCTATAGTCTCCGTATCCGTAGCCCCTTTCGGGATAATATTATTCGTAGCCAAAGACAAAGCCATCTTGGCTCTTATTTCGTTTTCAACGCTGTCTGTTGCTTCTTCAATTTTATAGTTGGTAGTGATACGGACCTGGCTGGTAGATGAAGACTGGCTTGCAGATCCACTGGTTAATACAAGTACTGTCGAATTCGGAAATTCAGGTATTAAAACCTTCTCAACATCATCAGCATCCACTTTCGTATCGAAACGAACCAAATAGTTGCGTCCTCCGGTAAAGTCTATACCGCCATTCAGTCCATTAATAAACAAAGACGCTATACCTGCAATAATTAATACGACAGAGATTATCACAATATGCCTTGTCATGCCAAGGAAGTTGATATGAGTCTCTTTAAATATTTTCCTGGATATGGCTGTCGTAAATGTAAGATGTCTTAATTTACCTTTATCCAACATATATTCATAGAATATACGGGTTAGGAACACATTCGTGATAAACGATGCGATGATACCGATAATCAATGTCGTTGCAAAACCTTGTATCGGTCCTGTACCGAAGTATGCAAGTATTATCGCTGTGATTACCTGGGATGCATGTCCATCGAAAATAGCAGAGAACGCATGCCTATATCCATCAACAACGGCAATTTTAGTATTCTTTCCGGCCTTAAGTTCTTCTTTTGTACGCTCATACACAAGTACGTTCGCATCCACAGCCAAAGCTAATGCCAACACAAGCCCGGTTATACCCGGCAATGTCATCACCGCCCCAAAGGCAGCCAAAATACCTATCGTAAAGAATAAGTTTACTAATAGAGCCGTATTGGCTATCATACCCGGAATTAATCCGTATACGAAGCATATGTATAACATCAACAGTACCAAAGCCAGTATAAACGATATTATACCTGCATTAATGGCTTCCTGACCTAATGAAGGCCCGACAACGTCTTCCTGTACAATGTGCACGCCGGCTTTCATCTTACCCGACTTCAATACATTTTCCAAGTCTTTCGCGTCTTCGACAGAGAATCGTCCCGTAATTTGTGAACGTCCCCCTTCTATCTTGCCATTTACATTTGGAGCTGAATAAACAGAGCCATCCAATACAATGGCAATACTTCTGCCTACTTCCGCTCCTGTGATTGTAGCCCAACGCTGAGATCCGATAGTATTCATTTGCATATCTACTTCCCAGGCTGAACCGTGTTGGCTTTGATCGGCCTTGGCTGAGATAACGACCTCACCGTCCAGTGCAGGCCCTTTCTTCACACCGTCGCCACGAAGGGAATAAAGTGCAAATTGTGTTTCTTTCTGGTCTTCAGCTTTAAAACCCCAGGCAAATTCCAGTCCGTTAGGGCGTTCAGCCAAATCTTTATATTTATGCAAGATAGCATTTACCGATGCCGTGTCGTTTTTGTGAACGAAAGCGACTATGGAACCATCGTAAGCAATTCTTTGCAAATACTGATCAAGCGGCTTCGCAAACGCCAATTGAACTGCGGGTGTACCAACAGATGCTGAGTCAACGGCTAAGGAGTCTTTTGCTACTGCTGTAGAATCTGATGCAATAGCGCTCAAAGCCTGCCTGGACAACTCATTTACTGTAGCTAAATATCCTTGAATTTCTGAATAGTTATAAGTTTTCCAGAACTCAAGATTTGCACTACCCTGAAGTAATTTCCTGACACGCTCCGGTTCTTTGATACCCGGAAGTTCTATCATAATACGTTCGGCGCGGTTATCCAGTTTCTGAACATTCGGGGCAACCACACCAAAACGGTCGATACGTGTACGCAATACACTGAAAGAATTATCCGCTATAGCTTGCAATTCTTTTCTCAAAACACCCTCTACTTTTACATCGTTGTCCTGAGGGCTTAACTGATCTCTCAGCTTTGTACTGAATATTCCGGCCAGCTTGCCTGTTCCGTTCGCAGCCTTAAACTTATCCAGAAATATTGAAATGTAATCCCGGTTGCTTCCTTTACGGTTTTCATCCGACGCTTCTTGCAGAGCTTTATTAAAAGCGGCATTATCCGGATCGCCCAGAGAATTGAGTACTGCCGACGCATCTACTTCAACGATTACACTCATCCCTCCTTTAAGGTCGAGACCTAAACCGATTTCTTTTTCACGGCATTCTTTCAGAGAATAGCCGATGCTGTCTCCCAGAAAAGGGATACCGGGCCAGACTTTTTCTGTTGACATCGAATCCAGATAGTGGCTATATTGCTTATTATACAGCTCGTCATACAACAGCTGATCGCCTTTCGAATGTTCAGAAGCGTAAGCGGCCGCATATTTTTCAGCCTTACTTTCTTGATTTCTGGTAACAAACGTAAAGGACAAATAGAATAAACATACCAATGTCAAAAGAATGGAAAATGTTATTACAAAGCCTTTGTTTTGCATTTTAAATTTTACTTTTTGTTACTATAATTATTTTATTTCTATTTCACTCAAAACTAACGAAATACGGATATATCCCGTAAAACCTTTGTATAAAAACGGTCAAACCGAGACATATACACACTTTAAGGCGTGCAAATATAATCTTTTATTCTTTACAAAACATAATATTTAATAGCTTTTCTTTACTTTCCTAATAGACTAATTGCCGCCACACAAATGTATGTTAAGTGATCAATAAAAAGAACATACTAACAAACTGTTTAAATTTAAGCGAAAAATATTATTATGGGATTAGAAAAAGACTTCTTAATAACGTGTAAAAAATAACATGGTAACTTTGGTAGTAAATTCGCTAATAATTAATTTATTACACATTAATATATTTAAAACTCAGCTGTTTATTGAACCGTCATTGCGAACCGCTTGATATGTTCTTTTATGGATTTGTTCCGGTGTTGCGTAACATCAGTTGTTAAAATAAATAAGGAGCAAGACCTTATCTCGAACCTTGCTCCTTATTATTTTTATTCTTATTTATTCTTATTTATTCCAGACTCTGGGCGCCGGAACCGGTTTTAATGGTTCTCTGTTTTTGAGTTCTTTCATCACCTCCTCAATAGCACGGTCGAGTTGTTGATCTTCTCCGTTCCATTCTTTAACAGGATCATTATCTACCATAATATCAGGATCAACCCCATGGTTTTCGATGATCCATTGTCCGGTTTTAACATCATAGCTTGTAAAGAAAGGCACCCTGATGTCTGTTCCATCGATAAACGGCATCGAACCCGATATGCCGACAATACCACCCCAGGTACGCGTTCCAATGAGTTTACCGATGCCCAGTGCACGGAATCCCCAAGGGAATAAGTCACCGTCAGATGCAGAATATTTATTTATCAGGCACACTTTCGGCCCTACCTGCACAGCATCGGGAACTGTTCCTATACGGTTCGATCCGCGACGCATAGTCAATCGGTAAGGCTCTCGCGAAAGGCGCTCCAATATCATCGGCGACACATTTCCGCCGCCATTGGCACGGTCATCGATTATCAAACCCTCCTTATCCAGTTGCGGATAAAAATAACGGGCAAATTCGTTCAATCCTTCCGGCCCCATATCAGGTATATAGATGTATCCAATTTTACCATTCGAAGCTTTTTCCACTTTCTTAAGATTATTCTGTACCCACTCATATTGGTACAGAGGGCTTTCGTCGGCAACCGGACTGATTATAATTTTACGGGCTCCTGCCAACTGAGGGTTGCTATTCAACGATATTTCTGTCGGAACCCCGGCTTTACCGACAAGCAACGAAAACATATCCTTGACAGAATTAGCGGCGATACCATCTATAGCCACTATGAAATCTCCGGTTTTGGCATCTATCCCCGGTTCAGTCAATGGAGAACGAAGGGCTTTATCCCATGCCGCGCCCTGCAATATTTTCTCTATACGGAAAAATCCGCTCTTATCGCGTGAGATTTCAGCCCCAAGCAGGCCGGTGTTGATCCTGTC
>JAISES010000178.1 GCA_031263965.1 Prevotella sp.
ATATAATTTTTGCGGTCTTCTATTGCTGTAATAAGTGCGGTGCCTTCCTCATTCCCGATAATAGTAACCCTGTCGCCAACGGCTATCGGGTTGGTGCTGCGTATGCCTTTTAAGCGGAAATTACCTTTCACTTTGCATTCTATATCCCGTCCGTCATCTGTCCGGGTGAGATACCAGCTACCTGTATTTTTTATAACAAGACCTTTCATTAATTTGAAAATAAGCAAATTAGAGAATTAGCAAATGAAGAAAATTTTCAAATTTGCTAATTTTCAAATCTTCAAATTGGCTAATTATACTGTCAATATTTCTTTTTCTTTTATAGCAAAAACGTCATCTATCTTCCTGATGTATTTATCATGAAGTTTCTGCATGTCATTTTCCGCATCTTTTCCCACATCTTCGCCTACCCCTTCTTTTACAGCTTTCTTGATAGAGTCGATAGCATCGCGGCGGGCATTCCTGATGCTTACTTTAGCCTCTTCAGCTTCTTGCTTCGCTTGTTTTACCAGTTGCTTACGACGTTCTTCTGTCAACGGGGGGATCGACAGGCTGATAATTTCCCCGTTATTGTCGGGAGTAATTCCTACATCTGAGTTTAATATAGCTTTTTCTACGTCTTTCAACATCTGTTTTTCCCATGGCTGAACAATAATAGTCCTGGCATCGGGGGTATTGATAGCCGCAACACCACTTAGCGGAGTAAGTGTTCCATAATAGTCCAGCCTAATGCCGTCAAGAATATGGGTGTTGGCTTTTCCGGCACGAATACGGGATAGGGTTTCATCTAAAAATTCAACGGAAGCCAGCATTTTAGCTTCTGCTTTTTGTTCGATTTGTTTTAGGTCTGCTGCCATATTTGTATAATTTATTATTTCAAGATTTCAAGATTCTCAGTATATACTACTCACTACTTACTACTTACTACTTACTACTCTTACGCATGCACATAAGTGCCGATATTTTCGCCTTTCATCAGTTTTTCCAGATTACCCGGAGTATCCATGTCAAAAACAACGATTGGTAAATTATTCTCCTTACACATCACGGTAGCGGTCAGGTCCATTACTTTTAGTCCCCGCTCGTATACTTCGTCGTAAGATATAGAATCAAACTTAGTTGCGGACGGGTCTTTTTCAGGATCTGCCGTATAAACTCCATCTACACGTGTGCCTTTCAGCATTACATCCGCTTCTATTTCTATGCCGCGCAACGATGAGCCTGTGTCGGTGGTAAAGAACGGATTGCCTGTTCCACACGACAAGATGGCAACTTCTCCGTTTTGCATGGACTCTATTGCTTTCCACTTGCTGTATATTTCTCCTATGGGTTCCATGCGGATAGCTGTGAGTACGCGGGCTTTTTGACCTAAAGCAGCCAGTGCGGAACTTAGGGCAAGACTGTTTATGACCGTGGCCAACATCCCCATTTGGTCGCCTTTCACACGATCATACCCTTTAGAGGCTCCGCTCAAACCCCTGAAAATATTGCCGCCGCCGATGACAATGCTTATCTGTACACCCATGCCGGCTACAGCTTTTATTTGTGAAGCATATTCGTTGAGACGCTTTTCGTCTATGCCGTATTGTTGTTCACCCATCAGGGATTCTCCGCTCAGTTTAAGAAGAATTCTGTTGTATTTTGCCATATCTCGTTTATATTAATGCAAATCTAATATATTTTGCGAAATAATGAAAGTCCGGGACGAATCTAATCAGGGCAACCGCATGAAAAAGCGCTATTAATTCCCTATTCACAAAAAAGGATAAATAGCTTAGAGAGGACTATTGCCTGGACGCTTAATAAGTAACTGATGTTACGCAACACCGAAAACAGTGTCATTCCATATTCTTATACTTTCTTCTGCGCGCAATCACAGATTGCTTGCGTTCCTTTTGCCCTAAGCAAAAGGAACCAAAATGCTTTATGCGCCCGCTTTACTGTGCGACCCGTGGCAGGCTTAAAGGCTAAACGGGCTGAACTCGCCTTTCAGGCTCAGATAGGCATCCCGTTTTACGCCTTTTTCACCTGACGGGTACCCCGCACGTAAAGCACACGGCGCAGGGCTAAAGCACCACAAGAATAAAAAAACGCTGTGACACCTCCGTGATAAAATAAGCCTGCGTAACATCAGTAAGTAATTAAAAATATTTATTACAACATTCTTGTGCTATTCAAAAAAAAACAAGCATATTTATCTAGTAATCAGATTAATAATAATATAAAATGATTGCCGGTTTAACAATTTATGCCTATTCTGTTACTTTCTTATATTTCCACAGGCTATCATCTCCTTTGCTGAGAATAAGAGAATCCGCTGTAAGCAAATTTATATGAAGCGTGTTGTTTAACATGGAATCCGTATATAGATTAAGCTCGAAATTGCTGATCGTAAAAGTATAATCCGATATTTCATTCAGATCGACCATTTCCTGAGAGCATTTGTCGCCGCTAAATATTAAATAGGTTATTTGTTTATCGTAATCGACTTTTACGGTATCAAAGAGGTCGCGTTTTGCATCTGCGAGCATCCACTTACCTTGTATAAATTTATGATTAGCTTCATCACTGTTATAAGGTTTGCAACATAGTAATAAGCCGGTAAATAGTATTAGAAGTATTATTTTGTTAGCCCGTAGCATGTTTTTATGAATAATTTACTACAAAAAAACAAATAATTTCCCGTAATAAGAAGTTCTGTTTCGTAAAAATCCGTAAAGATTATAACGTCTCCGATTTTCATATTATATTTGTTTCTCATAATAATAAAACATGAAAACGCTTGGTAATATTATTGGGATTATATTCGGAGGATTCATGATTGCTCTCGAATATTTTATTGCGGGTTTCCTGATGTTGATAACCATAATTGGCATTCCTTTTGGTAAACAGCATTTCAAACCAGTGCATCTGGCATTGGTGCCATTTGGTAAAAAAATAGAAACATAAAACAAGCATAATATCATGAGATACATAAATCTTCTTGCGCTGGGAATACTTATTATCGGTATTACAACCAAAATATCGGGACAGAGTCGTAACTATAAGTCCGAGCGCCTCGTAATAGAAGCGCAGTCGGATAAGTTGAGGACAGCTAAAGGTTGGAAGTTAGATATTCCGGGAAATTGGATCTCGAATGAAAATGCAATATCCGGTACCAAATTGACAGAAGTAACCAAATATTCGGTTCCGCAGAACTTTAAATGGTTACAATTTGCCCTTCTCAAAAATGGCAGGCAAAATATATATGCTTTACTTTATGAAACCACAGCTTATACATCAGCCGGACAAAGCGAAAGGCGGGTGTACTATTTTTTGATGACCGGCCGGTCATATTCAAATATAGTTTCTACTATCCAAAAGAAAACAGGAGAAACTCTGACTATACATTCATCATTGTTTGGCTACATGTCGGACAGCGACGGAATATATACTGCCGGTAAATTGTTGCGACAGATGGAGCAGTCAATCCCAGGTGCCGAAAAGCTTCCTGAATATAATTTAAATCTTAATGCTCAACATGTAGATAATGAAGATGTTGTCCGGTTCAGGCTGCCCGAACAAGCTTCTTTGATAAAAGATGAAAGCCTTAAGGAAAGTTATTTTGAAACAGGCCTGAAAGATATTCAACAACTTCTGTTACCTGTTTCTTCTCAAGCAGAAACGGATGAATTCGATCTTGGAAATGCCACAGTTTCTCCATCCGGTACAGCGCAATCTGTTGAGGATGATATAACAGATAGAATTCCGGCAAAGCCTAAAGAGGAGGATTTTAGCCTGACAGATCAAAAGCAGACTTCACAAACCGGAGATTCTATAAGGAACGGTATGCAGCACGTTTCGGCGCAAGAGCCGATAGACGCAATAAACGACCGGACGGCAAAGGAAACAGCCATTGTTTCGGCGCCGGCAGCTCAATTGTCCGGCATCGAAGGTTGGTACTTAAATCCTGAAGGCGAATGGGTAACAGAAAACGATCACAGCTACAAGTTTGAAACTGTAGGGAAATACGAGATGCGTAATTTCAAGTATAGAGATAAAGATTATATACTGATCACCCGCTTCGAAAAATATGCAGGAGCATCATATTACCTGATATCCAAAGAAGATTATTTAAATACGCTGGATGCATTGGACGGGTCATCTATTCTCCGGTTTCCGGTAGTGGCATATGCAGGTATCGGAAATACACTCAGGGATATGATAGAACTTAGTGAAAAGACTATCGATACTCCCGGGAATAAAGATGCGGTTGTATATCGTACCAATTATATGGTGCTGCAATATAAATTATCGTTACAGAAGAACATATCCCGTTTCTTTGTTTTCTATCAGGAATGCTCTAAATACGGCGCTGAAACGTCGAGAGAAAACTGTAATACAAAAGTTTCTAATAAAATAAAATATGACGATGAAGCTATATTGGGGTCAGATATTCTGTTTAATAAAGCTTACTATGAAAGTACATATAATGACTTCATGAATTTCTTTCGCAGGCCGGCCTCTTCCGGTTCGCTACGCGAATCGCCCCCAAAAGAAGATAAACCGGAGTGGGATATGGATGCCGGATAAGAGAATACAGATGAAAAAGTAAAAATCTTTTTTGAATAGGAAATTATTTCGAAGCCATGTACATCGTACAAATCCCGAATGTATACGTTTTATAAGAAGCTTCTTTAAATCCGTTTTTCAGAAGTGTCCCCGCCATATCCTTTCCCTGGATAAATGCTTTGATGGATTTGGGTAGATAAGAGTATGCGGTCCTGTCTTTTGAAATAAGACGGCCGACAGCCGGGATAAATAATCTGGAATATAGCCAATATGCCTGTTTCATCGGGAAATATTGAGGTGAAGTCAGTTCAAGTATCATTAACTGCCCTTCCGGTTTAAGCACCCGAAGGATTTCCTTCAGGCCTTTATCCAGATCCTCAAAATTTCGTACGCCAAAAGCCACCATTGCGGCATCAAAGGAATTATCTTCTAACTTTAAGTCCATGCAATCCTGCCTTTCGAAACGGATTATATCCGACAATCCTGCCTTAGCTACTTTTTGACGGCCGACTTCCATCATTCCCTCCGAAATATCTGTACCCAGAATACTTCGGGGTTTGAGAATACCGTATGCCTGAATTGCCAGGTCACCCGTTCCGGTTGCAATATCGAGAACCGATTGCGGGTTAAATTTCCGGAGAGAAGCTAAGCCTTTTTTCCGCCAACCCCTGTCTATACCCATCGATAGGGTATGATTTAATGTATCGTAGTTTTCAGCGATGGAATCGAACATCCGCTCCACTTGGACTCCTTTATTTTCAGAGTCGGAATAAGGAACTATTTTTTCGGCTTCGTATGTCATTTCAGTTATCAGTAAACAGTAAACAGTGAACAGTAAACAGTGAACAGTAAACAGTAATCAGTAAACAGTAAACAGTAATCAGTAATCAGTAGTAGAATTCGTATCTTGTAACTTGTAACTTGTAACTCGTAACTCGTAACTCGTAACTTGTAACTCGTAACTTGTAACTCGTAACTTGTAACTCGTCAACCGATTATTCTTCGAAATTTTTGAGATAAAAGAACAGCTCTTCGTCTTGAATTTCTGTAACCTGTATTCTTTCACCTTCCGCAATCATACGGAACGGATCAACAGAGTTGTCGATAAGTATCCAGTAGTCGGAAATAGGAATAAACATAGAAAAAAGATTTCGCATTCCGGCATAGTATCTTCGTATTACAACATCTTCAGGAACCTTGTGCCCACCAAAGCGAACCCTTTGTTCGACACGCCTGACAGCCAGTTCGGGAGAATCAAGCCAGAAATATATCAGGGTTACAAAATAACCGGCCACCTGAGCTCTTTTAATGAAATTAGCATATGATTTTGTAGCCAGGGTGGTCTCTATTGCAAAATCCTCTTGCAAAGCCAACATCTCATTCATCCGGATAAGCATAAGCCGTCCTGCCTCTATCGCAACCGTTTCGGGCTGGAATGGAGAAAGTCCCTTAGCTATTTCGTCTGCATTGATAAACTCTTTACAGTCCAGAATTTCGGGAAACATGGCGTACGATGCGGTTGTTTTTCCCGCGCCGTTACAGCCTGATATAATGTATAGATTCGGCATTCTTAGTCGTCTGTATATTTTTCCAATGTTTTAAAATTCTTATACTTGATATATGGGGCATCGTCATCTGCGACACTATCTTCATGTATGACTTTCTCTTTCCCTTGCTTATCAACAGTTGAAACTGTCCGGTGATTACCCCATAAATCTATTTTAGCAAACTCCCGCAAAGTGTCAGATTCTATTTTCAAAAAATATGTACTTGAACCTCCATATAAAGCAAAAGCGTCTAAACAATCGAGTTCTTTGTTATAACTAAGGTTTGGGTATTTTTCCGAGTTCCGGATATATTCCAGTTCTTTCTTTATTGGCGAAAATATAAATAGTTTTCTTATTTCATTCCCTCCTCTCGCAGCTATATAAGAATGATATGTAAGATCGTTAAAACCATCATTATTATAATCCTGAATAGTAATTTCATCCTCATCATTCAAATCGATTATGCAACTCAGGTCAAAACAAAAAGACTGTATTTGCCGCCATTTATTACCCGCTTTTTCGTAAAAGAATATTTTCAGATTGCAACTATCAGTTCCCTTATATTCGTATTCGTAATGACGTATTACAAGTTTGTTTTGTCCCTTTACCCCTATTCCGGTACTATCTGCAAATTGACTACGGACTGTATCTGTAGTCAATTTATCTGTTGGATTATTCTCTTTTACCGAAGAGTGCCTGCAATTGTTTGCAATAGTAACTATAATTACAATAAAAAAGAATAATCTCATTTTATCCTCTCTTTTTAAGGTATTTACTTATATTTTCGTCAATACGGTCAGCAACATCGCTGGAGTCTGCCTCAATAAATTTCTCTCCTACTATTTTTTCATATAGTTCAATGTAGCGTTCCGATACACTGTTGCAATATTCTTCGGTCATTTCAGGAACCTGTTGCCCTTCTTTGCCTTGGAATCCGTTCTCCATAAGCCATTTACGGACAAACTCTTTTGAAAGTTGCTTTTGCTCCTCCCCTTTTTCAAATAAATCCTGATAGGCGCCGGCATAAAAATAACGGGACGAATCCGGTGTATGGATTTCATCGATCAAATAGATTCTGCCGTCTTTTTTTCCAAATTCATATTTAGTATCTACAAGTATCAGGTTCTTTTGAGCAGCCATTTCTGTACCACGTTGAAACAGGGCATATGTATATTTTTCAAGTTGGTCGTATTCTTCTCTGCTTACAAGACCCTGCGCGATAATCTCTTCTTTCGAGATATTTTCATCGTGACCTTCATCAGCCTTAGTAGTCGGCGTGATAACCGGAGCCGGAAACTTCTGGTTTTCTTTCATTCCGTCAGGAAGTTGCACTCCGCAAAGCGTTCTTGCACCGGCTTTGTATTCGCGCCATGCACTGCCTGTCAGATAACCACGGATAACCATTTCTACTTTATATGGTTCGCAGCGAAGGCCAACTGTCACCATAGGATCCGGCATCGCCAGTTTCCAGTTTGGAACAATATCTTCTGTCGCATCCAGAAATTTCGATGCTATCTGGTTAAGTACTTGCCCTTTATACGGTATGCCCCGGGGCAGTACCACATCAAATGCTGAGATACGATCGGTTGCTATCATGACTAACAGGTCTTTCCCTATCGAATATACATCTCTTACTTTACCATGGTAAACATTTGTTTGTCCTGTAAAGTAGAAATTTGTTTTAACTAAAGTATTTTTCATGTTTATCTATTTTGATTTCTAACAAATAATCATTAAAGTGTTACTTCCCTGCTCCCGTCTCCGAGAGCCTTTATATATACGTTTACAGCATCGCCCGGCAACAGGTTCTCTATAAGTTCGGGCCATTCTATAAAACAGAGGCTGCCGCTATAAAAATAATCTTCGTAACCGAAATCAAAAACTTCCTCTATTTTATTTATCCGGTAGAAGTCGAAATGGTAGATAAGTTCAGCGCTACCGGAGCGATATTCGTTCACAATAGCAAAGGTAGGACTATTTATCGCATCCGGAACTCCGAGATTTTCACATATCGCTTTTATGAAAGTGGTTTTCCCCGCTCCCATTTCCCCGCGGAAAGCAAAAACCGTATTGTCGCCCATCGTTTTAATAAACTCTTTGGCCGCTTCATTTATTCTGTCGGGTGACTCTATTTTTATTGTCATCTTTGATTCTTTTTACAAAGATAGGATTTGTCGTTATTATGTATGAACGGAAATAGATTTATTTTCCGGTTAAAGTAATCAAAGGAACTATCATTTCTTCCATGGATATTCCCCCATGCTGAAATGTGTCTGTATAATAAGACACATAGTAGTTATAATTGTTCGGATATGCAAAGAAGTCGTCACCTGTGGCAAAAATATATTTCGTACTGAGATGCCGGGCCGGCAAGCCAAACCTTTCAGGGGAATACAGGTCATAAACCTTTTTACGGTCATACGCCATATTGCGTCCCACTTTATAACGGATATTTGAGTTTATAGTTTTGTCACCAACCACTTTTAGCGGATTTTTTACACGTATAGTCCCATGATCGGTAGTTAAGATGATCTTATAGCCCATGTCTTTTGCTTTTCGCAGGATATCCATCGTACTCGAATGCTTAAACCACGAACGGGTAAGCGAACGGTATGCAGCCTCATCGGAGGCGAGTTCCCTTATCATTTTCGATTCCGTACGCGCATGCGAAAGCATATCTACAAAGTTGATAACAATTACATTCAAATCTTTATTGCTTAATGAATTCATGCTTTGAACCAACTTTTCTCCCGATGAAGAGGATAATATCTTATTATATGAAAAGCTGTATTTTTTGCTTAATCTTTCTATCTGCTTTTGGAGCAAAGCTTCTTCATTCATATTTTTACTTTCGTCCTCATCCTCGTCTATCCACAATTCCGGATATAATTTCACTATCTGAACAGGCATTAATCCTGAAAAAATAGCATTGCGGGCATATTGCGTCGCTGTCGGCAAAATGCTGAAATACTCTTCCTCTGTAATATTAAAATCAGGGGCGAGCAGATCTTTCACTTCCCACCACTGGTCGAGCCGGAAATTATCGATGAGTACGAAGAATATCTTTTCCTTATTATCGAGTAAAGGGAATACTCTTCCGGGAAATAATCCGGGGCTTGTAACGGGTTTATTTTCTTTCTCTTGCATCCACGATTCGTAGTTCCGCTTTACATATTTCCCAAATGCGTTGTTAGCCTCCTGCTTCTGTACACGAAGCAGTTCTATTAAGGGGCTCTGCGAAGCTGTAAGCTCCATCTCCCAATAAACAATCTTTTTATAGGTATCAATCCAACCGTTGTAATCGAGAGAATCGCCAATAATGGAGCTGATCCTGGAGAATTCTCCCCGGTAACCTTCCAGAGTGGCCTCGGAGACTATATCGTCTTTATGGAGATTCTTTTTTATAGAGAGAAGTATCTGGTTGGGGTTTACAGGTTTTATAAGATAATCTGCAATCTTCTTGCCGATAGCATGTGTCATAATACCTTCGTCCTCACTCTTTGTAATCATCACGACCGGAATGTTCGGATTAATTTCCTTGATAATTCCGAGAGTCTCTATCCCCGATAATCCGGGCATGTTTTCATCCAGGAAAACAATATCGAAGCCGCCTTCTCTGAAACTGTCGATCGCATCCTGCCCACTATTCACAGGAATTACCTCATATCCTTTTTCCCGAAGGAACAGAATATGTGAACGTAAGATGTCGATTTCGTCGTCAGCCCAGAGTATACGGTTCTTCCTCATGCTAAAATCACAGTTCTACAATCTTTTCCTCTAAAATAGTTAATTTTTCAATACCATCATTCGTTACGACATATGTATTTTCTATTCCGACCGCACCAACCCCGGGAATAACGAATTTCGGTTCTAAGGCAAAAACAATATTTGGTTCCAGTATTTCTTTCGATCGAGGAGTCAATACGGGAGGTTCGTTGATCTCCAATCCGACCCCGTGCCCGACAAACTTAGCCTGCTGTCTTGTCCCCATAAAGTATGGTTCGAGATTGGCTCTGGCAACCCTTTCCATCGCAATTTCATACAGGTCGGAACATTTAGTTCCGGGTTTTGCCGTATCCATAGTATGATTATGAATATCGATAGAAACCTGATGGGCACGGCAGGCGATATCCAATGTTTTACCAACTGAAAAAACACGTGTCATGTCGGTCATCCAAGGTGTATAATTCCCTGCCATATCGACCATAATGGTTTGCCCTTCCTGTATCTTTTGTCCCGAAGCGCCCAAAGGCAAAACCGGACTTGAACCGGCTCCACCCAAAGCAAAATCGAAAGGAGAAGGGACTTCCGCATTTTCTCCCGCCAAAAGGCTGCCCATGTATATATCCATGTTTTCGCCATAGCTGCGGAAGAGGCCTAAAGAACCATGCAGACGCATCAATTTTTCTATCTCTATCTGAAATTCAATATCTGTCATCCCCCGCCTGAAGACAGATGGGATCAATTTATAAACAGCCTCATGCCTGCGTGCACATATTTTTATTTGTTCCAGTTCGAAGTTTGTTTTCACACTCCGTATTTTCCGCATCAAGACAGAAGCATTCGCCGCTGCGTTCAGTCCGAAAGAGTTCAATAGACGGCTGCATTCACCGAAAGAAATCACATCCGCTTCCAGTAACAGATTTTCGGGAAGAGGAATGTTCCTGCCCTGCAACTCATCTGCTATCTGCTCCGGTTTACGAATATAAGTTGTATTATCAAAAGCAATCCCTTCAGGACGTTTTACAAAATGGAACGGCTCACCTTCGGCAGGCAAGTAAAAATATCCGTTGTAGACACAACCTGTCATATAAAATACATTTACGGTGGTAGTCAGCACACAGGCTTCCACATTCATAGCACGCATAGCAGCCTGTAAACGCGAACAGCGTATTTCCAAATCTTTTGATAATGCTTCCTGATAATTCATAAAAAATATTTCAAATATGCTCCAAAATTAGCGATTTATACTGAAAGCTGTGTGTTTGTAAAATAAACCGGTAAGAAATTGAATATTAAACATTATATAGAATAAATGTATATAGCTGTCATTTATAGCAAATTAACCACAGAGTTTCACGGAGTAGAAAAATCACGGAGTACACAGTGTAACTCCGTGAAAATAAACTCTGTGCGACTCCGTGGTAAAAAACATATCTTGTGAATACCTGTAAACTAATATGATAATATTCTATTAAATATAAACTCTATTATAAAATACCCCAATCCGCCAGCATCTCCCTTATCCGAACCCAATCTACATATGGTCTGTCGGATGCAGGATCATCTAAAATGAGTGGACACCCCAAAGCCGCATCATCTATATAAAGATGCCCGTATGCTTTCGGTGAAGACGTCCAGAAACGCTGGGTAGGATTTTTCTGTACGCCATATAGAGGTATGCCGTTATCTTCGAACCATTGAACAGCTTCGGTCAGTACGTTTTCTTCCACCATGACTGCCTGACCGTCTACTTTTTTCTTCTTTTTGCGGTCGCTGCGCATAGTGAAGAGAATAAGCCTGTGCCCCTTTTCAACGAGTTCTTTGAGTACGGGAACAGCCCCTATGTCTTTACCTATTTCGGGATAATCGTGTGTAACGCATGTCCCGTCAAAATCGATACATATATCCATATTACAGTTTTAACGCGTAAAGAATAGTTTATCTTACTTTCCCGAAACAATTTTTTTTATTTCGTTTAGTTTGTTCAACGCCTCAACGGGAGTCAGGTTATTTACGTCCAACAATTTTATTTCGTCCCTCACTTGGCTAAGCACCGGATCGTCGAGCTGAAAAAAGTTGAGCTGATACCCTTCCCTGTTTTCTTTTATACCGGTTATCGGTTTCGATATACCTTGTTTCCGGTTGTCCGATTCCAGTTGTTTCAGTATAGAATTTGCCCTTTTCACAATGCTTTGGGGCATGCCTGCCATTTTTGCCACATGGATACCAAAGCTGTGCTCGCTTCCACCCTTAACAAGTTTACGGAGGAAAATAACTTTGTTGTCCACTTCTTTTACCGACACATTGTAGTTCTTTATCCGCCTGAAGGATTTCTCCATTTCGTTCAATTCGTGGTAGTGCGTAGCAAACAAAGTTTTCGCTTTTGCCTTCGGGTGCTCGTGAATATATTCTACAATAGCCCATGCAATAGAGATACCATCATAGGTACTTGTTCCGCGCCCCAGTTCGTCGAACAAAACGAGGCTTTTCGGTGAAAGGTTGTTCAGAATATCGGATGCTTCGTTCATTTCCACCATAAAAGTAGATTCACCTAACGATATATTATCGGAGGCTCCTACACGGGTAAAGATTTTATCTACCAAACCTATTTGTGCCGACTCCGCAGGGACAAAGCTGCCGGCTTGAGCCATCAACGTGATCAGTGCGGTCTGTCTCAGCAAAGCCGATTTACCCGCCATGTTCGGCCCTGTAATAATAATGATCTGTTGCTTGTTGCTATCCAGGGAAACGTCGTTGGCAATGTAAGATTCACCGGGAGGCAACTGTTTTTCAATCACAGGGTGCCGTCCGTTCTTTATATTCAATACGTCCGTATCATTTATTTCGGGACGGATGTATTTATTCTCCTTCGCCGCTTTAGCAAACGACAGCAAGCAATCTATCTGTGCTATCAGATTTGCATTTACCTGTATTGTAGGAATGTATTCAGCCAGACTGAGTACGAGATCGTTGAAAAGAGTCGTTTCCAAGGCTAGAATTTTTTCCTCTGCGCCAAGTATTTTATCTTCGTAGTCTTTCAGTTCCTGTGTAATATAGCGTTCTGCATTGACAAGGGTTTGCTTGCGTATCCATTCGGCGGGGACTTTATCTTTATGAGTGTTCCGCACTTCGATATAGTATCCGAATACGTTATTGAAGCTGATCTTTAAAGAGGAAATACCTGTTGCCTCCATTTCCCTCTGCTGTATCTTCAACAAATAGTCTTTACCCGAAAAAGCAATCTCCCGCAGGTCGTCCAAGTCCTGATTCACTCCTTTGCTTATAACATTTCCACGGTTGAGCATTGTCGGAGGATCGGGGTGTATTTCTTTTTCTATACGGTTGCGAATAACCGGACAAGGGTTGAGTTTCTCTCCTATCTCCCTCAAGCCGGGTTCGTTCGACGAAAGAAAGGATTCACGGATAGGCTCAATCGCTTTCAACGCAACTTTGAGTTGAACTACTTCCCGCGGACTGATCCTGTTCACCGCTACTTTCGAGATTATACGTTCGAGGTCTCCGATCAAAGAAAGTTGTTCTTCGAGCAAGCCTTTTAATTCCAAATCTTTGAAAAAATACTCTACGACCGATAACCTGTTGTTTATCGGTTTCGCATCTTTCAAAGGAAATACCAGCCAACGGCGCAACATGCGTGCTCCCATCGGCGATACTGTTTTATCGAGAACATCGAGTAAGCTTTTTCCGCCTTCATTCATTGTTGAAATAAGCTCCAGACTGCGGACGGTAAACTTATCCAGCCGGACGTATTTATCTTCCTCGATCCGTGACAGAGTGGTAATATGGCTGATCTGTGTATGTTGGGTAACATCCAGATAATGAAGTATGGTTCCGGCAGCGATTACACCGTTAGTAAGATGCTCTACTCCAAATCCTTTCAGATTCTTTGTTTCGAAATGTTTGAGTAGCCTGTCCCTTGCCGAGTCTTCGGTAAAAACCCAATCGTCGAGCTCGAATATAAAGAAACGCGTTCCGAAATTTTCTTCGAATAATTTTTTCTTACTCCGCTCTACCAGAACTTCTTTTGGGGAAAAGTTCGCCAGAAGTTTATCTATATATTCCCCCGTACCCTCTGCAACCAGAAATTCCCCAGTGGAAATATCAAGGAACGATACCCCACAGGTGTTTTTTACAAAATGTATTGCACAAAGGAAATTATTCTCTTTATGATTCAGAATGTTATCGTTGATAGAAACACCAGGGGTTACTAGTTCGGTAATTCCCCTTTTCACCAGCGTTTTAGTTTGCTTCGGATCTTCCAGTTGGTCGCAAATAGCGACCCGTTTGCCTGCACGCACAAGTTTCGGCAGATAAGTATCCAACGCATGATGAGGAAATCCGGCTAATTCGACAAATTGAGCAGTTCCGTTTCCCCGTCGGGTAAGGGTAATGCCCAGTATTTCGGCTGCGTCAATGGCATCTTGCGAGAATGTTTCGTAAAAGTCTCCCACCCGAAACAATAAGATGGCATCAGGATGCTTACTCTTGATTTCAAAATATTGCTTCATCAGCGGGGTTTCAGCTATTTTCTTTGACACAGGCTCCGTATAATTTAGATGAGTTCTTAATAAAATTACATGAAACAAAGATAGAAAAAAAATAGCAGGTTACTGTACCCTGCTACTTTTAGAAACTATTTAAATTTTAGCATTTAAAAACTAAATATACCATAAATATGGTATTTCATATCAAAATAAAAACATACAATTTTGCATTTGTTATTAATATTTAAAAAATTGAATTTATGGAAAATCCAGATGTTAAACGTAGAAAAGCGAGGCTGGACAGCAGTCGCACAGTCTCAGAAAATTTATCCCATTACTTACCCATCTCTACTATTGCTTCTTTTACTTCTTCTTGTTGCATGCGCGGTTGCATGTGAAATCTGCCTACCCTCACGATAGACTCTCTTCTTTTCGAAGAAAAATAAACATTTTTTTTAAAGTAAGTGCCCCTTACCATTTGCAGACGGATCAGGAGCACTAAACAACATCTAATAAATTAGAATATGATAAAATTACGGAATTTATTCGGAAATATATTCTTCTTTTCAATCAAAAAGAAGATTTTTGCAGTTTTTTTAATAGTTCTGGCTAGTTCTTTTCAGCTTTACGGACAAACCTCCATTAAAGGAAAAGTAATCGATGAAAACGGAGAACCTGTTATTGGAGCCAGTGTTATTGTAGAATCCAATACAAACGAGGCTACTTTAACAAATATTGACGGTAGCTTTTCCGTTACAACCAGAAAACCTCTTCCTGTTAAATTGGTTGTGAAATTTATAGGTTCTTTAACACAGGAGATCACTGTAAATGACGCACGCAAGCCGCTGAGTATCACACTAAAATCAGACGATAAAACGCTCGATGAAATAGTAATCACCGCCGGAGGTATTGTAAGAGCGCGGAGGGAGCAGGGATACTCTACCACTAAACTTACAAATGCTGAATTAACAGCAGGTAAATCACCTTCGCTGGCAGGAGGTCTTACGGCAAAAATCCCCGGTTTGCAGGTCAATGCCATATCCAGCGGAGTAAATCCGAACTATCGGTTGGTATTGCGCGGCAACCGTTCCATCACTGGTAACAATCAAGCTCTGATTGTAGTTGATAATGCGATTGTTTCCAATGATTTCCTGAATAATATAAATCCGGAAGATATAGAAGAAATTCAGGTGCTTAACGGAGCGTCCGGAGCTACATTGTATGGTTCGGAAGCATCGAACGGAGTACTGCTGGTACATACTAAAAAAGGATCCAAAGGGAGACCGCAGATAAAATTATCCCACACCTTTTCGTTGGAACAGGTGAACTTTTATCCTAAATTGCAATCACGCTTTGGGCAAGGTTCCACAGCGGACGCTCAAATATTTGAGGCCCACGAAAATCAGCAATACGGCCCTGCATTCGACGGTACCGAAAGGCCATTAGGTTACCCTCTGGAAAATGGAGAACAACAGTACACAACCTATTCTGCAAAATCCGACCGGGAGGATTTTTGGGAAACAGGCATCAGAAACCAGACGGATGTGTCGGTAAGTTTCGGTTCGGACAATTCCACATCATATATTTCAGCGCAATATTTTGATGCTACGGGTACTACGCCGGGTGATAAATACGGTAAAATATCATTGCGCCTCAATAATACGCAAAAAATATTGTCGAATCTGAACCTGTCCTACAATGCCAGTTATGTAGAAAATAATTACGATATTACCAATTACACATCCGATATATATGACTTGCTGCAAAATATCCCTGCCAATGTGCCTGTGACTTCCTATAAGGACTGGAAGAACAACAAATTCGCCGCTCCCGACGGATGGTACAATCCTTGGTATGAGAATCCTTACTGGCTTATCGACAACGGACGGGGTGAAACAAAAAACACTTATCTCAGTGGGAAAGTAGAAGTAAAATATGATATCAAACCCTGGTTGTCGGTGTTATACCGCGCTTCACTGGCTAACAGGTATTACCAGAACAGGTCGTATCTCCAGAAACTGACATATAGCGAATATTCGTTGGAGGAAGTAAAAAAACAGAATATAGCCGGCAGCGTGACTGATACACACTTGAACAAGTTTAGTTTCAACCACGATTTTCAAGTGGCTTTAAAGAAATCGGTTAACGACTTGTCCTTCAATCTGACTTTGGGTTTTGCCCATACTAACAAATCGGAGAAATCGACGGAGGTTTCAGCAAGCGGACTTGTAATTCCCGGCCTGTATAACGTAACCAACAGGCTAAATGCTCTTGGAGGCAGTGATCCTGTTTATGCCCAGCGCAACTACGGTTTATGGGGAGATTTCGTTGCAGGATATAAGAACTATCTGTTCTTACATGTTACAGGACGCAACGATTGGACTTCATTATTGGCTCCCGAAAACAGATCCTATTTCTATCCGTCGGCAGACGTATCGTTTATCCCTACCGATGCTATTCCTGCATTGAAGAACAGCAAAGTTCTGACATTTGCTAAAATAAGGGCAGCCTTGTCGAAGACAGGTAATGTCAATATCGATCCTTACTCGTTATATCCTACCTACTCTTCAGTAACCGGATACGACAACGGAACCTATTTCCGCGAAGGAGGCTCGCTGGTTTCTCCCGATTTAAAGCCTGAAATAACTACCGGATACGAAGCCGGCGCCGAATTAAGGTTCTGGAGAGAATTACTGAATCTGGAATTCACCTACTATCGTACTAACACTACGGGACAAACCATATCGGCATCCATTGCCCCTTCATCGGGCTACACCAGCTACTTGCTTAATACAGGTAAAGTAACGAACGAAGGAATAGAAACATCCGTAAGAATTAACCCTATACGCACAAAAGACTGGAGTTTGAGCCTGGGAGCCAATTATACGCACAATAAAAACATATTGGTATCTCTTTATCCGGGCGTAAACCGTATCGGTGTGAATGGAAGCGGAATTGTTTTTGCGGAAGAAGGTTATGAGTTGAACCAAATCATTGTAGCCGACTATAAACGCGATGACCAGGGACGTGTGATCGTAGACCGCAACACAGGTTATCCTTCACTGGCAAGCGAAACTGTACATGCAGGCAACACAACGCCTAAACACCGCCTGGGAGCAGACTTTAGCCTTCGCTGGAAAGATTTCACCGTCAGCGCCTTGTTTGAATACCGCGGCGGATATTATTATGCCGCACACAATTTAGGATCAAATTTAGATTTTACGGGGGCTTCCGCACGATCGGCCTATTATAACCGCGAACGTTTTGTCTTTCCGAACTCTTCTTATGAAGACCCGGATAATCCGGGAAATTACATAGAAAACACCAGCGTTACGATCTCTGACGGAGGCTCCGGGTTCTGGACTAACGGCACTTATAACCGGGGCGCCCGCACCAACTATGTATATTCAGGCGACTATTGGAAATGGCGCGAATTGGCTGTTACTTACAAAGTACCTCAAAAATTCATAAAGAAGATTTCAACTTATTTACAAGATGTAACAATCAGCGCGCAAGGCCGCAATCTGTTTCTCTGGACACCGAAATCGAACGAATACACCGACCCCGATTACAGTGCCAACGACAACAATGCGATCGGTGTAGCCTCTTTGTCCCAGACACCTCCTACGCGCTATTTTGGAGGCACGCTTTCAATAACATTCTAATCAAAAAAAATAAC
>JAISES010000196.1 GCA_031263965.1 Prevotella sp.
TGCTCATTCCCTGCCATGTTAGGATTAGCTTTTATCGGGAAAGAGTTTATACTCATTGCCATTGGTGAAAAGTGGTCGGACAGCATTCCCTTTTTACAAATACTGTGTATTTGGGGCGCCTTTTCTTATCTATGGACATCGTATATTTATGTGTTAATGTCATACGGCAAATCCGATATTTTCTTGTATGGTAATATCTTCCTGTGTGCATTGCAATTAGGTGTGGTGATGGTTCTATTCCCATTTGGGATCTTCCCCATGATCATCGCTTATGTTTTGTGTTATTTTATAGGAATAGGCATCTGGCATTATTTTGTTAACAAGCTGACAGGCCTCCGTCTATGGCAGGTATTGAAAGACATTTTACCTTATCTGGGCATTACCGTCGGATGTTTATTGATTGCCTGGATCCTTACCAGTCCGATTCGGAATATTTATCTCCTTCTTGTTTCTAAAGTGGCGATTGTAGCCATTCTTTATATTCTGATTATGAAATTCAGCGGCTCAGCCATATTCAAAGAAAGTGTCGAATTTATTTTAAAACGAATCAATAATAAATATGGATAATAATACACATGCAATTAATCTTGGGCGGCAGACAAACAGTGAATTGCCTTCCAAATATTCACAGGATTATATAATAAACCTCTATCTTTTCAAAGATTTAAAAGATGCTTTTGCATCATATATTAAAAAGGGGGACTATGTATTTGATATCGGTTGTGGCAACAAACCGTATGAAAAAGATATAAGAAATATAATAAAAAGCGACTTGACAGACCATTATGTGGGTTGTGATGTAGTGCAATCATCAGAGCAAAAAGTGGATATAATTTGTGAAGCGACAAATATTCCGGCAGACTCATCCACTTATGATATTGTAATTTGTACTCAAGTTATAGAACACGTATTTGATCATGCCAAAATTTTTGAAGAAGCTTACAGGCTTTTAAAACCGGGTGGCTTTTTCATTGTAAGCAGCAATTTTGTATGGGCAATGCATGAAATGCCGTATGATTTTTACCGTTTTACTAAATATGCTTTCCGGCAGCTACTGACAAACGCCGGTTTTAAAGTAAAAGCAGAGAAAGCTAACGGAGGAAAATTTGCCGTTTTAGGGCAAATGATATTGCACGTATTGTGGCTTACGGTAGAAAATTCATTTATCCGAAAAACAGGAGCGTTATTCTGCAACTGGCTGTTTCCTAAACTGGATAATAAATTTAAGCATGATAATACCTACACGTTAAACTACGTGTTTGTCGGCGAGAAATGATGATTATTAATTCCGAAATAAATACAATAAATATATGACTATTCCTATTGTTTTTGTTACCGACAGGAGCTTGGTAATGCCCACATGCGTTTCCGTATCTTCGCTACTGTTAAATGCGAAAGCGGATGATTACTATGATGTGTATATCATTCTGGATAAAGATATAGATGAAACATCACGAAATAAATTACAGGCATTGGATACCTGTTTTACATGTTCAATTACTTTAATTGATTTCGCTTACTCATTTCAGGCAGATTCCGGCACATGGGGAACGGATACGATCTTTTACAGATTATTCATCCCGCAATTGATTCCTGAACATGACAAGATATTTTACAGCGATGTAGATGTTATCTTCAGAAACAGCATATCCGAGCTATACAATACGAATCTTGAAGAATATTATTTAGCCGCCACAAAATGTTTGCATGAGGGGCACAAATATATCCATTCTATTGGATGCGATCCATATACCTATTTCTGCAGCGGATTTATGCTGTTAAATTCAAAGAAAATGAGAGATGACAACCTCATTATGAAATTTTCGGAATTGATGTCCTCTAAATTTACTTCGCCCGACCAGGATATGCTGAATATTGTCTGTAAGGGGAAAGTCGCCTTTTTCTCTCCCGAATTATGTGTGTTTGACCAGTTTTTCTATTTTCATATCATGAAAGGAAAAAGCGTAGATATCGTTTCATATACGGAACAGGAGTTGCAGGAAGCTATTCATACAAGCATAATTCACTATATCGGAGTAGATAAACCCTGGAAAAATCCATGCTGGAGAAATGATATCTGGTGGGGATATTACAAAAAACATCCGTACTATGATGAAAAGTTCTATTTCGAAAAACAACTCTGCTTTAAAAATGGAGACTATTTTACGCTAAAGCAGCGCCTTCGATTAATTATAAGGTATTTTTTAGGAGAAAAAGGAGTGCTGAAGAAATTATTTAAATAGCATTAATATAGAAATCACAGCCTTATTATGGTTAATATAGCTTTTTATCTTTCGAATAAAAACATACGTGATGTGGATTGTTCCGACGTTTTTAACGGCAATCCCGGTATTGGTGGTTCTGATTATGCTTTGTTGCTACTGGCCTGTTCATTAACGCAGAATCATAATGACCTGAATGTACTTGTATATGTAGATGAAAAAAGTTCATTACCTCCTGTTCTTAAAACAAGGAAAGTTTCGGATTTGATACGGCAAACGAAAGAAGATAATATTCATATTCTGACGATAATACTTGGAAGTTTCGACAACCATACGCTGGATTCATTTCATCAAAATGAACATTTGAAAATTGTTATTTGGGCATCTAATTTTTTTTGGAGAAAGGACCTGTCCTATTATGCAAAAAATAAGCAAATAAGCAAAATCGTTTGCGTGGGATTTGAACAATTGGATTTATACAGAGACCTCTCCGTCTTTAAGAAAATGGCGGCTATTTATAATGGAGCAGGGGCGGATTGTACAAGAAAACAACAGGATATGATTCCATTTTCCGGACGTCCTTTTCATGTTACTTATATCGGGAATCTGGTACCGCAAAAGGGGGTTCATATTCTGGCAAAAGCCTGGCCTCAGATTTTAAAAGTTTATCCGGATGCCGTTCTAAATGTTATTGGTTCGGGAAAGTTATACAACAGAAACGCTCGGTTAGGGGATTATGGGATTGCAGGGGAAGAATATGAAAAGACATTCATGCCTTATTTGGTCGATTCGGATGGACAGATACTTCCTTCGGTGAAATTCCTGGGCATATTGGGCAAGGAAAAAAGTGAAATATTACAAAAGACAAGAGTTGGGGTACCGAATCCGTCCGGGCGAACCGAAACTTTCGGATATACGGCCATTGAAATGCAGGCTTGTGGCACATTAGTTGCAACTGTCAAATGTCCTGCCTATTTGGAGACCGTCTGTTCTTCTGCCGGAATTTTATACGATAAACAAAAAAGCCCGGATAAAAAGTTGGCCGAATCGGTTATTTCTTTATTAAGCCGCGATGATAATCATCACGAAGAAGTGATGCAGTTTCTGGAAACAAATTTTTCCATTGATAAGGTGTCTGGGATCTGGTATCGGTTGTTTACGGATATGATGGAGGGAAAAGAAAATCCGGTTGTTCCCGTCAAAGCTAACAATACATACCGCTTGAAGCATTGGAAAGAGGCAAACAGGAAGTTAAAGAATTTCATTCCTTTCGGTTACAAAATACTGCCGTCTCTGTGGTATGTGGATGATTTCGTGTGGAAGATGAAAGGCTTATTCATGCGTAAGCATCTTATTAAATACTTATACCGAAGATATATATTAAAAAAAATAATTGAGCAATATTTATGACACGACCCATTAAAGCAGGATTTTTAGTTTCCTACGATTACGAATCCATTAAAAATTCGTTGCCTCCCGTATACGATTATGCAGATAAGATTGTATTGGCTGTTGATAAGGATGGGAAAACGTGGTCCGGTAATTCTTTCCAAATTCCGGATTCTTTTTGGCAATGGATAAAAGAATTTGACACACAGCATAAAATAGAGATTTACAGAGAGTCCTTTTATGTAGAAGGTTTAACTTCC
>JAISES010000270.1 GCA_031263965.1 Prevotella sp.
TAGTTCCGGGGGTATATACCGGGCTCATACTATTCCCGGAGACAGGAATACATATATCAGATTCTTTGGCATCTTTAAACGGGATATAGTCGACTACATATTCTTTAGTGTCTATTTCGTCATTGGCGCCAAATCCTCCGCGAGCGTCCATGTTATACTGGGGGACAAGCCTGTACCTGTTATTTTGCATATTGTCATATAAATTATTCTGTTCGGCGAGTGTTTCATGTTTAAGCATCTCGCTCTCATCGGATTCTTCATCAGGAGTCAAATTAATATAAAAATGTTTAGATATTCCAGTCGCCAATTTTGGCGAAAAAGGATATTTCCCATTTATCACACTGGAAAAATAAGTAGGGTTAAGTTTTAATTTGCGTGCAATTTCAGCCTGTGTCATGCCTAACCTTACTTTTATTTCTTCAACTGCCATTTTAAGCTGCTCATTTTTAGCCATATATAGATTTATCGTATTTTTATATGAAAATATTTAGATTTTTATTTGCATAATCTAAACTTATTCATATCTTTGCATTATCAATTATAATAACAACAAATGTAGGGAAAGTGATTGAGCCCTGCAATACCAAAAAAGTAGACAGTAAACATAAAGACAAAAAATTACACGATAGTATCAATTTAGAAGAAAAGATTATGAAACAGATGTTCGATTATTTCAGATTCAAAAAAGGGCAGGAACGCCGATTGAGAGAAAAGCTACTGTTTTACGCAGGCAGCAAATGTTCTCAAAACGAAATTCAGGAGTTGGTGGAATTTATTCTATACAACAAGCAGACTAAAGCGCATCTTCTATCAGAGTACGAACGTCAGTGTATGGAAGAGGTATATCAACTCTATAAAGATCGGAAGTAGCCAATTTTGACGGTGGCACATCTTCTTGTCTGACATCACTAATCTCTGTTCGTTGAATAGAGGACATGTAAATCAGGGTGTATTGACGCTCTTCATTAAACACAAGTGGTTCCACGATGGCGATGTGATTTACATTGATTAGGATGTTTCCTTCCTTCTGGGGGACTTCGATGAAATTTTTCATTGGGTTAGAATTTAAGTATTTATAAATTAATTAATTGGAGTTCTTTATTTATTGGTTAGGTTTTCGATGGTGCGTTGCTGGCTTTCAATAATTGATAGCAAACGGTCTTCGGTTGATTGCTTACACTCTACAACCGGAACCTCACTAAAGAACACGGATATAGGCACATTCAGCTTTTTCGCGATAGCTTCTAAAGTATCAACCTTAGTTGAATTTTCCCGGATAAGTTTTTGCAACCCTTGCTCTGTAATGCCTGCTGAGGCTGAAAGCTCTTTTATAGAAACTTTTTTTTCTTTAGCTATCTCTTTTATTTTCAGCAAATTTGCCATCATAAATATTTTTAACTATAAAATAAAACAACAAAAGTTGTTGTTTTCAGAAACTTTTGTTTATGTTTGCATTATTAATAACAACAAAGATAATAGATAAACTAACAGCATAAAATACCAAAAAAGTAGAAAATATGTCGAATACAAGAAAGAGTATAAACTCAAAGATCGTTGGGATGAAAGTCGGAGATGCCCTTGAATTTCCGGCGGCCGCCATGCCGGCAATAATGGTATCCAAGAGCCGGGCGAAATACACCCTTGCTCCCGAAAAGCCCGAATGGGAGGATGAGGTTGATCTCCCCAATGCAAAAGTGCTAATAAGACGAATAAAGTAGGATGATAGAGCTGAGCCATACCGAACTCGAAGTTTTAGAAACCTACGGAAAAGGATTAAGAGACCAGGAAGTAGCAGATAAACTAGACAAACCGGTATGGACAGTAAAAACGCACAAGAAGAACATCTTCCAGAAGCTGGGCGTAAACAGTACTCACGAGATGATAATCTATTTGGTTAGTCTCAAAACCGGTAAGCCCTTTAAGCTGGATGAGATAAGAAGACAAGGCATAGCTGCCGTCCTTTCCCTGATTCTGACGCTTGCAATCAGTGTGGATATTACCACCAACAAAAGCAGGACGAGAGGAATATCAGGGAATGCAAGGACACAGCTAAGGCGACAGACGAAAAGAGAGAACGAACTATTAATTACATGGTGATGAATAATAGCATAAAAACTGGAGAAATCATAGGTCATATTCAGTACATGGATTATGAGAATAAGATGCTAAAGGAAGAATTATCCAAACTAAAAGGACACAAACTCGATGCCGGCAGATTTTATGCAGTTGCCGTAAATGTTGAGACGGTTGCCACACTGCATAACGTTCATGCTGACACAGTTCGCAAATATGTTAGCCTCGGACTTATCGAAAAGCATCCTGACAGTATGGACGCGAAGATACTCATACGGGCTTCTGATGCCCTGTTACTTGATTTTACAGAGTTAAAGAGGCGATACAGGCTACGCAATTTTTAATAAATAACCTATAAATCGAACAACATGGAATCCCTGTTATCCAGAATATTCAATGACTTTGAAAGTGAGGATTATGAAGCTTCCCAGGTAGAAGCTTATAAAAGGAATGAAGCTCTCAAAGCCCATGAAAACGAGCTTGTATTTATCAGAACAGCTTTTGAGGACGCCGTGTGCCTGAAATACAATGTCGACACAAGGGAAGAGGCTTTAAAGTATGCAGAAGAGGCGTATCAATTTGATAATCAGGAAACATGTTAATTAAAAACCATACAGAAATGAAAACAACAGAGTACCCATACAGGATAGGCCGATTCAGATTTATAACAAAGATGCACATAAGCATTACCGTGGTTTGCCCTGTAATGGTGATAACAAGCCTTGCAGGCGCCTTCTTTAACCCGGCTCGCACTCTGTTCTGCTTCGGCTTTACGGCCCTTAACAATCGCTTCTTATTGTGAAAAGGCATGGTAAGCATAAGTGACATAATGAAGATTGTCGGGCCTTCCGAAAGGTCGCTGATTACAGTTGAGCCATACCACGGCAAGGCGCTGATAATAATAGAACCAGTAAGTAAAAACAAAAAGTATA
>JAISES010000201.1 GCA_031263965.1 Prevotella sp.
TGTACTTCATAAAAATTGCTTTTAACACTCAAATATACCTCTTTTTCCCAAAACAAGGAAATATTTACAGGCCTATTTTTATGAAAATCAGTTGGTTGATATTATTCAGCGAACCCTACATAGACAGTTGGAATTTCCGGTTTCTTCCGGGCGCTCAGCGAAAGAGTAAGTAACAGACAGGATAGTGCCGCGTAAATAAATTTCATGATATAAACGGTTAAGCTTGTTTCTTCCTATATCAGGACAACAACAAATATAGCCGCTTATAAAGGTTTACATACTGCACAAATTGGACAGATATGAACAGGAAACAGACATCCGGAAAGTTTAACAGATTGGATAGTATAGAGTGTAAGTTCCGGTTACGCAGTCATCCGGAAGCATCCTCTTTGAATTGCCTTGGCGTTTTTCCAAATTCGTTTTGGAAACATTTGGCGAAATAGGAATGATTTGAGAAACCGACCATGTACATTATCTCCGCTATTGTAAATTTATCCCGGGAAAGTAACATCGCTGCCTTTTTCAAGCGAACAGACCTTATATATTCCACAGGCGGCATTCCGGTCAGTTGTTTCAATTTTCTATAAATTTGTTTCGACCCTATTCCTGATATTATGCTTAATGCATTTACATTCAGGTCGGGGTCTGCTACTTTCTCGTCAATAATCCGGATCATTTCAGAGAGGAATTTTTCATCAGGTGAAGTTGCCTCTATTATTTGAGGTTCCGATAATACTTTTATCCTCAGCTTTTCTTCTATCTGTTTCTTTGTATTCAGCAGTTGATCTATCCGGGACAAGAGCAGTTCTGGGTCGAAAGGTTTATGTATGAAAGCATCTATATTCAGGTTTATACTATCCAATTCCGTATTCCGGTCGTCTTTTGCCGTCAACAAAATAATAGGGATAGTTGATGTCGGTATATCCTTTCGTATGCGGCGGCTCATTTCCAATCCGTCCATTACAGGCATCATGACGTCTGCAACAATCAGGTCGGGATTGGCCGAGAGGGCTGTCTCCAAGCCTATTTTTCCATTGTGAGCTATCTTATAGCGGTATTTGCAGGTTAATATCCGGCTTATAAAGTCTGCTATTTCCGGATTATCTTCCACTATTAATATTAGCGGCTTATCCGCATTGCCGATAGACTGATTTTGGTTATTTATTTCATCGGAAGTGTCTATCTCCGATGAAACTGGCAGAGAGACGGTTATGGACGTACCTTTATCTTCTTCCGATTCCAGCTGTATTTTCCCTCCATGCTGCTCGGCATACATTTTTACCAGATAAAGCCCGATGCCGGTACTCTCTTTGTCCTTAGATGTTTTTGACGACTGGTAATACCGTTTAAATATATATGGAATATCCTGTGACGGAATACCTATGCCTGTATCGGATACCGAAATGCTTAATATTCCGTTCTCTTTAGCTTCGAGGCTGAACCTGACATTTCCATTATCAGGCGTGTATTTGCAGGCATTGGATATCAGATTGTTTAAGACCGACTCTATTTTCAATACATCTATATTGAGATAAATTTTATCCCTGTTGGTATTGAATGTAAAATTCAGATTCTTATACCCTTCTTCATAAACAGAGAATAAGCTTTTCGAAAATTCGACGAATTCTACTTTCGACAGTATGATATTCGAGTTATTATCACCCCGGTTGAAATCGAGTACCTGGCGTATCAGCGAGTTCAATTTTAGCGCATTCCGTTGCACTGTCTCCAATTGCCTTTTTTTAGCCGGATCTTTTGTTTCCAATAACAGTTTACTCACCGGTGCGATGATAAGACTTAACGGGGTTTTGAATTCATGGGAAACATTGGTGAAAAAATCTGTTTTGAGATTGGTCAATTCTACTGTCTTATCTCTTTCTATCCGCTCTATTTTCAAGTTATTCCGCACTCTGAAGAAATTGATTATCCAAACAACTAAGCCTAAAAACAGAAGGGTATAGATGCATTTTGCCCAAATTGTATAAAACCAGGGCGGATTGATTTTTATCTCAAATGCCGGAAAAATACCGGATGGTTTGCCCGAAGAGTCGAGCCTGTTGATTATTAACTTGTATTCTCCATAATTAAGATTGGTGTATACTATACGGTTTGCGTTTTGTTTCAGCACATTCCAGTCTTTGTCTACTCCTTCCAGCCTGTATGCGAATTTACTAACATCATCTTCCGAATATACCAGATCGGAAAACTCGAACGCTAAATTGTTTTCCTTATAACTTAATTCTACTCCATTTAAATGACGGATGCTGTTGCCGGAATCCAATAATTTATCATTAATATATAAGGCGGTAAGTATTATATTCGAATTATCCTGATTTTGCTTTATAATATCGGTGGATAATATGGCAAATTCATCGACACCTCCCATATATATTTTGCCTGAGAATTGATCATAGAAAGAACAAGTATAGGCTTTGCCCGAAATATTCAACCGTTGCAGATCGTAAGTTTTTTTATTTAAAATCCAGATCCCGTCTGTTGTAGATAGCCAAATATTGTCCTTTATTTCATTCATAGACAATATTTCGTTACTGCCGAACATATCGGATTTTATAAATTTTGAACTGTTATCCGTTGTATTTATGCGCACTACTCCTCCACGAAAAGCCGCCCATATGAAACCATCTTTATCGCAAATAATATAATTAGGATTTTCGTTATTTGTTCCATGTTCGACAGGTATCTTTTCTATTGCGTTTGTTTTTACATTTATCTTATTGATACCATTATTATACAGTAATACCCAGACATTTCCATTTCTATCGGGCAATATTTGATTGACAAAATCCCCCGATAATCCATTCTTTGTCGAATAGCTTATATCGGCAATGTAATGTCCTGGCGATTTCAGTAGTTTCTCTTTATTTACAACAAATATTCCACCCAGGCATGTAGCTACCCATAGTTGTTTTTTATCATCTTCGAATATATAATACGCCCAATTTGAATTTAAAGTTTGTGTATTATCAACAATCGTATAATGGATAAATTGTTTCTTTTCATAGTCGAATCTGTTTATACTGCCGTCAGTGGCGATCCATAAGTTATTGCCTTTATCTTCATAGATATGCCGTATGCGATTGTGCGAAACCGGATACTTTTTATCTCCCATTCTATACCAGATTGCATTATCTGTGCGGCTTGTCAGGGACGGGGAAAATATCAATCCATTTGTACCGCCAAACCAAAAATTGCCTCGCGAATCTTTGAATATAGCATGGAAACGGTTTCCATCGCCAATGCCTGTCAATTCCGAAATGAAAACCAATTGTTGAGAACTATTGAAGCGGGATAAGGATATTCCATAATCGGTTCCCAGCCAGATGTTCTTTTCTTTGTCGGCAAATACACTCCATATAATGTTGTTGCTGAGAGATTTTGAATTTCTGGAGTCATGGACGAAATGACCGGCTTTATTACTGGACTCATTGTAAGTATAGAGACCGTTATCGGTTGCTAATAATAAATTATCTTCACCGTCGATAGCCAGTGATTTTATCGAATTATCATGGAAAGACCTGATTTCCTCTATATTCTTTTTTGCAGGATCGTATCTGTATAAAGCGCCTTCGGTTCCAATCCATATATTGCCTGTGTTTTTATCTTCCAGCAATGAATTAACGAACCGGTTACTTCTTTTGATATCGGATGGCAGATCAATTACTTCAAACCTGTTCTGCTTCGGATTATACTTGCAAAAGCCGTTGTAAGTGCCCACATACAGCGTATTGTCGCGGGAGGTGATTATCGCGTATATCGTATTGTGCGGAAGTCCCGAATTGTTCTTGCCGCCGATATTATCCAGTTGTTTTGTATTGGTGTCGTACCGGTAAAGACCGCCAAGCGCCCCTATCCATAGATAATCACCTTGCCTGGATATCGCCCTGACATCTAAAGGAAATTCCACGCCTGTTTCCTCATATCTGTCGGTTTTGTAATTATAGATAAGAATACCGTTGTCGGTACACAAATATAAATGACTATCACCATAAGTCACAATAGCATGTATTAACGTATTGGTCTTTTCTCCAAATACGAAATG
>JAISES010000346.1 GCA_031263965.1 Prevotella sp.
TCCATATCTTCCAGTTCTTTTTTTATCTGTTCCAGCCTGTTTATTACCTGTATTTTGCGGGTTTCTTCGTCCCGTTTTTGCCTGAGTGTTTGTCTGGCGCCTTCCAGTGTCAATCCTTTTTCCCTGACCAGATGGTGCACGACTGCAATATTTTCAATATCATCTTTTGTGTATTGACGGGTTCCGCCTTCTGTTTTCCGTGGATTAATAATGTCGAATTCGCCTTCCCAAAAGCGTAGCAGAGACTCATTCACATTAAAATGAGCAGCAACTTCCTTTACGGAATAATACAGGCGATTGCTATTTTCAAAACAGATCTTCATTATTTAGCTTATTATTAACTGCTCACTGTTGACTACTTACTACTTACTACTTACTGTTCACTGAAATCAATCCATTACCTGTCCGTGATTAGCCGCTATCTGCAACATCTTGTCATACTCTTTAGGGCTCAGATCCATAAAGTAATATTTAGCAGGGTTATCCGGCTGTCCTTTTACCAGTACTTCGTAGTGAAGATGCGATCCTGTTGATTTCCCTGTGTTTCCGACCTCTCCGATAAATTCTCCACGTATAACCTTTTGTCCTGTCCTGACTTTATATTCATTCAGGTGGGCATAAAGAGTTTCATAACCATACCCATGATCGATAATAATACATTTACCGTATCCCTGTTTCCAGTCGGCAAGAATTACTGTTCCGTCAGCAGTAGCATATACCGGAGTTCCTATGTTTGCAGTGAAGTCCATCCCCGCATGAAAGCGGGCAGTACCATAGATAGGATCTATGCGCATACCATATCCCGAGGCCAGTTGTTTCAGGAATCGGTCGGGTATCGGTTGTATACTCGGTATATGTTTCAGGCGGTCCTTCTGCGTTTTAGCCAGTTCCAAAACTTCATCGAAAGAATTGGATTGTATATATATCTGCCTGGAAATATAATCCATCTTCTTGGAAGTCTGTATTACCAGATCCGCACTTGATAAGTCTGTCAGATAATCGTACCGGCCGGCTCCACCCACCCCCGAACTACGGATAGATGAAGGTATGGGGTCGGCATGGAATATGGCGCGATATAGATTATCGTCACGTTGTTGTATATCTTTCAGTATATTCACAGCTTCGTCCATGCGTCTCGAAAGCAGCTCGTATTGAGCATCTTTCAACTTGTCATTCTTTTTTTGTTCTTCTCCCCATGGGGTTCCTACAAAATAAACAAATGCAACCAAAGCTCCAACACCAACAACAATGCCTGATATGAGATGCCGGAAAACAGTGAAGATTTTACCCTTCAGGCCAGGATAAATTCTTTCGTATGTGAGATTCTGTGGATTGTATCGGTAGTATACTTTGCGCTTCATTATTTAAAATCATGATAATTATAGTCATGAGTTTGACAAAAGTAAAGTTTTTGAACTATTTTTGCAAGTTGAAAAGGCTAATCTGTAAAATAGAAAATGTGAAAATTGGCAAATTATCAATAAAATAACCGGAAATTCGTTTTCAAATTAATTTAAGTTGCTATTTATTAAAGAATACCGATCAGGGGTTTGATTATGTTTAAAAAATATGTTCGTTTTTATTGTGCGGAATCTGCGATTCCTTTTTCTTAACTTTTTGCTTGACCAAAAAGTTCTCAGTACATGACAAAAAATGTTATGCTGTCCTTACAGGACGCCGGCCGGAGGTTGTACTCGACTACCCAAGGCGTTGCCTTGGGCTGTAATATTTAACCCTTTCAGGGTTATTGCCTGGTATTTTCAGGCTGAAAGCCTGATATATCAAAGCCCGTGGCAACGCCCCGGGTAAGGATAACATCTTGGAACAACGCCCTGCAAGGGCAACATGTTTATAATAATGCGGTTACGAATTTTTGTCATGTACTCAGCGAAAAGTTAAGAAAAAGGAATCGCAGATTCCGCACAATAAAAACGAACATATAAATCAGAATATATTTAACAACTTATTCGCATGATTTATAAATATTTATAACCGGCAACTTAAATTAATTAGCTGATTTCCAAATTTACTAATAAAAAAATATGATGACATCCAAAGAGATTCGAGAATCGTTCAAATCGTTTTTTGCTTCTAAAGGGCACCAGATTGTAGCATCTGCACCTATGGTTATTAAGGGCGATCCTACTCTAATGTTTACGAATGCAGGCATGAACCAGTTTAAAGATATTATACTGGGTAATGCCCCTGTAAAATATCCGCGTGTCGCGGACTCTCAGAAATGTCTTCGCGTAAGCGGAAAGCATAACGACCTGGAAGAGGTAGGACACGATACATACCACCATACCATGTTCGAGATGCTTGGAAACTGGTCTTTTGGAGATTATTTCAAAAAAGAAGCGATAGAATGGGCATGGGAGTATCTGACCGGAGCGCTAAAACTGGATAAAGAACGTTTGTATGTTACTGTTTTTGAGGGAAGCCCGGAAGAAGGGCTTGGCAGAGACGATGAGGCTGCCGGATATTGGGAGAAGTATTTGCCCAAAGAAAGAATACTGAATGGGAATAAGAAAGACAACTTCTGGGAAATGGGCGATACAGGCCCATGCGGCCCTTGTTCGGAAATACATATAGATATCCGTTCCGGTGAAGAACGGGCAAAAACAGACGGGGCTGCGTTAGTAAACAAAGATCCGGATGTGATAGAGATCTGGAATCTTGTATTTATGCAGTATAACAGAAAGGCGGACAAATCATTAGAACCTCTTCCGGCGAAAGTGATCGATACAGGTATGGGATTCGAGCGTCTGTGTATGGCTGTTCAGGGTAAAGTGTCGAACTATGATACCGATGTTTTTCAAACTATAATTAAAGCCATTGGCGAACTGGCAGGCTATAAATACGGACAGGACAACAAGGTAGACATTGCCATGCGTGTGATTGCCGATCATATCCGTACTATTGCATTTGCTATAACAGACGGACAATTACCATCGAATGCCAAAGCCGGTTATGTGATCCGCCGTATTCTTCGCCGCGCCGTACGCTATGGTTATACATTCCTTGGGCAGCACAAAGCTTTTATGTATAAGCTGATCCCCGCATTAATAGAAACTATGGGAGTCGCTTATCCTGAGCTTGTCCAGCAACAGGATCTGATACAAAAAGTGATGAAAGAAGAGGAAGAATCTTTCCTTCGCACACTCGAAACCGGTATCAGATTATTGGATAAGCAGATTGCCGGCAGTAAGGCAAAAGGTTCTACCGTATTGAGTGGAACAGATGCTTTTACTTTGTACGACACATATGGTTTCCCTCTCGACCTG
>JAISES010000370.1 GCA_031263965.1 Prevotella sp.
TTATGCGGTATACTACCCACGCTATGCATCAATAGAAAATTAGCGTTGGTTCCCAAAGGGGCTCTGTATGCAGGTGAAGCCAGGCTATGAAGCATTTTTATTGCATAATCGGTATACGATCGATTATTTGCGTATTCTGCCAGTTCGAAGAGTGCCGAACACACAATTGCTGCTGCCGAAGCATCCCTTAAGTCCTTACCGGGAAATTCAACCGCATAAGATTTGCCTTCAGGTGTATATCCTTCCTGACCCGCATTAAAGTCCCATAGCGGAACAAGGTCTTCCGGCAGGTTTTTAAGATAGATATCCGTGGCTTTAATGGCGGCGTCCAGGAATTTCTGATCTTTTGTTTCGCGGTATACCATCGTGAACCCGTATATAGCCCATGCTTGTCCGCGCGACCACATTGAATTGTCGCTATAGCCCTGACAGGTAGCCTGATTGAGAACTTTGCCCGTTATCGTATCATAATTTACAACATGATATGTTGCGAAATCTTCCCTGAAATGGTTCTTAAGAGTAGACTCCGAATGATTTACAGCTATGTCGTAATACTTTTTATCTCCTGTTATTTTAGAAGCATAAAAAAGCATTTCAAGATTCATCATGTTATCTATGATTACAGGATAAAACCATTCGGTTGTATCATTCCAGTTTTTACGATAGTTCCATGACTTTATAGCCTTTGTATTATCACTATATCTGGTAGAAAGCGAATTCGCACTTTCTATCAGTATGTCTTTATATTCCGGCCTGGGAGCCAGCCGTTCGGCATTGCCATAGCTGCAATACATCATGAAGCCTAAATCGTGGTGTCCGGTAAATGTTTTTAATGGTTCTAAAGACGCTGTCCATTTTTCAGCTTCATCTTTCCATTTGCTATCCCCCGTTAGTTCGTACAGATACCATAACGATCCGGGGAAGAATCCCGGGGTCCAGTCGTACATACCTGTTACAACCAACTTCCCGTTGTTTTTCATGGTCCGGGGATAATTCTGGCCTGTCGGTTCTCCTACCGATTGCAGCATTTTATCCGTTTGTGCAGTCGCGAACCTTGTATTTTCTTTTATGAAATCCTCTTTTTCCTTGTTCCGGCAAGCAATTGCCAATAGAATTATAATAAGTACAAGAAAAAGTGATTTAAGACTTCTCAGATTCATTTTATTAAGATTTTATGATAATTTTATATATTTCCCCTATAATGAGCAAACAGAAAGTTTATCGCTTTCTTCATGTTTATTGTTTTATTGATTCATGGTAATCCTTTAGAAACGGCATGCCGCTCCATGCTTTCTGAGAAGTCCACCCTTCGGCGGGAGAAGTCCAGAATTCATGATCGGCAGGTAATCCTAACGGCAGGAATACTAATGAAGTTATGTATAAACTCCCTGCATTTGTATAATAATCGGCAAGGTTGGGCTGATGTCCTACAAATCCCAGTTGGAGGTATCCTTCTTTGTTGTAATTGTCTTCATTGGAGAACATTCTCTTCATAACACAGGTCAGGGCATTTCTTACCTGCCCGTTTGTCATTGTTTTCGGCAATCCGTACTTCCAGGCAGATAAAGACAGAGCCTGGAATGCCCCCATCCGGTATGTCATAGAGCGGCCTACTGCCGGAAAGGAGGCTTCGGGTGAAATCAACCTTTCTATCAACTGATTGTATCGTTGCATACGTCTGAGAGCTAAGTCGAATTTTACAGGGCTATATATCTTCTTATTCTCCATTACTTCTATTATTTCTACATACATCGGGTGCATTACATATCCGTTGTAGTAATCAAGCGAATATTCAGGCCCGTCGGCATACCATCCGTCGCCCAGATACCACTCATTTATTTTACGGATAGCAACGGCCAGCACATATCCATCGTATTCTTCATCTATGGAAGCTAAAAAAGCCTCGATCATAGCCCTGAATAACAGCCAGTTGTTGTATGCAGGCTGGATATTGCGGAGACTTTTAAATTCTTTTATATAGCGGTCTTTGGTTACCCGATCGAGGGGTTCCCATAAAGCCTTTGGTGCACGGATAAAACTATTGGCTATATATGCGGCATCTACCAATACCTGGTTTGAACCTTTCCACAGAAGATAATCCGGATTGTTGAGGTCTACGGCATTAGCATAGCTCTGTAAAGCCCACTCCCGTATTTGTTTTCTTTGTCTACCTTCGTTAGTGTTATCATCCGGAAGATTAAGCCATGGGGCTATGCCGGCTGTCAGACGGCCAAAAGCTTCCATGTAGGCAACATTTTTGTTGCGGCCATCCCATGTAGGGCTGTATTCTACAACCATATTTTTCTTCAGTTCTCCTTTACTCATATTGCTGAGTATGGGCGCCGACATTTTATACAATTGGCTTACCCAATAATCTCTATCGTTTGCCGGAACTGTATTCTTTTTGTTTTGTGAAAAAATACCGGTACTTATGCATAAGCACAAAACCAGAATTGAAAGTTTTTGAATATTGGATTTCATCGTGCTGATTGATTTTAGATAATTTATTTTCCAAAGATAAGACCGTATGTCCGAAGATATGGTTTTTTGTTAATAAAAAAGCGATTAGGCGCCGTTAAGTATAAGATGTATTTTCCTTGATACAAAAGTAAATCGAAGTTTATATTGTAAGGGATATTATTATCCGCCCGATGGGGTAAAAATGTATGTCGGATAATTGTATCCCATTTTGAGGACAATAATGGCCTGGTTAATTTTATATAATATCAATATTTGTGCAAGAATCTTTAGATATCCTAAATTATAAACAGGCTCTTAGTCTTATGTGGAAACACTCTCTATCTAATACTGTTTTTTTTGCTATTTTTTCACTTGAAAATTTGGCAGTTAACTCTATTTTACTAGAGAGAGAGAGAGAGAGAGAGAGAGAGAGAGAGACAGACAATATACAAAATATCTTTCTAATAAAAAAAATTCTCTTTTTATTATTAAGGAAGATTCAGAGAAGTACTTTTTTATTTATAAAATATCAAAGCCCTGTATTCCGGTAGTTCAGCTTGCCGGAATACAGGGCTTTTCTTTTTGTTTAACGTATAATAAAAATATGATGAACCTAAATTGCCTCTATCAACCTTTTAATTAACTCATTATTTAAACTCTATGAAAGCAATGAAAATTAGATTTTTTTGCACTGTAATGTGCATGTTCTTTCTTTTTATGGTTGCGCCGGTGAATTCATTTGCGGCAGTAAATGAAGCGTATCAGCAGTCGATAACCGTAAAGGGGAAAGTAACAGACAGGAACGGAGAGCCTTTACCCGGTGTTAGTATAATACTTAAAGGTACTACCATTGGTGTAATGACTGATGCAGATGGAAAATATTCGATAAATGTACCGGACAGCAATGCGACTTTGGCCATATCTTATATGGGATTTATACCGCAGGAACACAAGGTAGGCAATAATGTTACCCTCGACGTAGTACTTATTGAACAAAGTACAGACCTTGACGAAGTTATTGTCGTAGGTTACGGGGTACAAAAGAAGGTGAACCTGACCGGCGCCGTAGCCAGCATTGGTTCTGACAAATTAGCTAACCGTCCTACGCCGAACTTGTCGTCAGCTTTGGCTGGTCTGGCTCCGGGTGTACGTGTGACTCAGGGCCGGGGTAATCCGGGTGATGAATCTGTATCTATTAATATCCGTGGTCTAGGTTCTATTAACGGTAGTTCCCCGATGATATTAGTTGATGGAGTAGTAGCCGATATGACAATTATCAATCCGGACGACGTGGAAAGCATAAACTTTCTGAAAGACGCGGCTTCCGCTGCTATCTATGGGTCGCGCGCTGCTAACGGGGTTGTACTGGTGACGACAAAAAAGGGCAAGAGGGAAAAGCCGAAAGTTACAGTTTCCGCATTATTTGCCCAGGAAAAAGCTGCAACATCAATGAAATTCCTGTCGGATATGCCTTTATATATGGAGCTGCACAATACGGCGCAACGGAACAGTACGCCTACTGCGTCCAGTTTCTGGTATTCCGACCAAACGATTGCAGACTGGCGGGCTGCAAACGCTAATCCAAATGGAACATATACAGATCCTACTACCGGAAATGCTATCCCTAATTGGTTGGCATACCCGAATACCGACTGGGCAACTGAAATGTTCAAGCCTACGTTCTATCACAGGTATAATTTGTCCATTTCCGGTGGAAACGAGGCTTCTACTTATCTGTTGTCTGCAAGTTTCCAGGATAATCCCGGATCACTGGAAAATACCGGTTTGCAGCGGTTTAATATCCGTGCCAATGTAGAAACCAAGATCAACGACTTTTTGACTGTCGGTACTCAAACCTATGGAACCAAAGAATTTAAAGATCCGGGTAGTATATCGATGACTTACTTGTTGCAGGCTTATCCGGGGCAGAACCCGAAGTATAACGGCTTGTTCGGGGCATCGGAAGACCCAAACATGACGAATATGAATAATGTACTGCAGAGTATTGCTGCAAATGGTGGAAAAAATGAGTATAGCCGGATTAATACAACCTGGTTTGCCAATGCTAAAATATGGAACGGATTATCCGTTGAAACAAAGTTTAACTATAGTGAATACCAACGTCAGGATGAAAATTACTCGAAGAATTTACCACGTTACCGTTTCCGCGAAGGAACAGAAACACCGGTTGAAAACATAGGAGTACTTGACCAAGCTACATCATACCGCTATTCTTATTCTTCTACAAACTATACTGCGGATTTGATTTTAAGATACAATGGCACCTTTGGCGATCATGATATCAGCGCATTTGCCGGATATGAGCAATATTATGCAAAAACAAGCGGATTCCGCTTAACTGTAAAAGGATTGCTGGGTTGGAATGTCACGGATATTAATTCCGGTAGTACGATGGATAGTTGGGGAAGTGAGACTCAGAAAAATGACGCTGCAAAGAAAACTTTGGGTATGTTATCATACTTTGGGCGTTTCAACTATGCTTATAAAGGCAAATATTTATTTGAAGCCAACGTTCGCTCCGACGGATCATCCAGGTTTGCACCCGATCATCGTTGGGGAACTTTTCCTTCATTTTCTGCAGGATGGCGTATCTCGGAAGAACCTTTCTTTGCTCCTCTCAAAAAGCATGTGAACGATTTGAAACTGAAAGCTTCATATGGCGTACTGGGTAATCAGGTGAGCGGTTATTACGACTGGCAATCTATTTATTCGAAAGTAAACAGCGTATTTAACGAAAGTGTACAGAATGGGTTGATTCCGAATCAATTGCCTAATTTCCAAATGTCATGGGAAACGACAGCGACTTCTAATATAGGTATTGAGGCTCATTTGCTGAGACAACGCTTGTTGGTAGAGTTTGATTACTTTACCCGTAAAACTTCGGATATGCTGATTAGCCCTCCTGTGTATCAAACAATGGGTAATATTAAAGTGCCTAAGATCAACGCTGCTGAGATGAAGAATAGCGGCATCGACCTTAATATAGGATGGAACGACAAGGTTGGCAACTTAAGATATTCCGTAAATGCCAATATATCTTACAGTACGAATGAGATAACGAATTACAAGGGGAAACTGAAATATGAAGAAGATCCTAATACTCTCGATGTATGGGGAAATCCGACATGGCGTTATACCAATCTTGAAGATGTATCTGTACCTGCATATAATTTAAATACCAGTTTCAGTAGTTCGGGACGTGTTGCTGAGGGGCATATGGTTGAAGAGTTTTATTTGTGCAGGCCATATTCAGGAACAGGTACCTATATGAATGCTGATGGTTCGGTTAATCCTAATGGCGGGCCGAAGGATGGTATGATCCGTTCTAAAGCCGACCTGGACTGGGTAAGGGCTATGTTGGCAGCCGGATATTCATTCAATGGTAAATCGGTGAATCCTGCCGGAGCTGCTAACCTGTGGTACGGTACTCTGCTGATGGCTGATGCTAATGGTGACGGAAGATACGGTGCATCAGACGACTATGAATTCACAGGTAAATCGTCGATTCCTAAATGGGTATTCGGTTTTAACATGTCTGCTGAGTGGAAAGGAGTAGATCTGTCTCTGAGTTGGGCCGGACGCCTTGGCTCATATGCTCTTATCACAGAACGTGGAACCGTGGGATCTACAATATCGAGTATATACGACGCTTTGCCTGCCGATGCTTTGAGTAAATATTATTCATACGATGCAGTGGCTGCGGCTGCAAACGGCGGCAATAACGATTACGATCCGGCAACCGACCCTGACGCCAATTATACGGCTAAATATCCGAGATTGCTGACGGCCAGTGCAAATTTGCCTTCCAATACATACTACTTATTCAATACTTCTTACTTGAAACTAAAATCGTTGCAAATCGGTTATACTCTGCCGAAAAAATGGCTGGCTCCTACTAAGATCGGTAATCTGCGTGTGTTTGTAACAGGGGAAAACCTGCTTACTATAAAATCTAAAGATTTTCCGGGTGTCGATCCGGAACTTGGAGGATCTATCATTGTGTATCCTATTGCTAAAATGTTTTCAGGTGGTGTAACGGTTACTTTTTAAATGAAACAGAATATGAAAAAAATAATATATTTTCTAGCTATAACTGCTATGCTGATCAATACGACAGCATGTAATGAGATACTGGATCAAATGCCTGTCAACAGCGTATCGGGCACTGGTATGTGGACAACAGAGGAGCAGGTGGATCAAGGGGTGATTGGCGTGTATGCCGCATTGCAACGGCCAATACAAGGCGGTGGCATTGTAGGGGAAAGTGTTGATATCGGTTATTACGGATACGATGTGCTGGGTATGACAGGTCAGGGACAATACGCTGTCAGCAATCTGTTTTTATCCAGTGTTAATCCGGGGAATGAACGTTTCTCTTTTACATGGAAATGGTGTTATACAGGAGTACACAGGGCAAACAATGCTATTGCTTACATTCCCGATGTGCCTATGTCGGAAACAAAGAAGGCACGGCTGATAGCTGAATCCAAGATATTGAGGGCGTTCTTTTATTCGCGCCTGAACGAGCTGTTTGGCAATAGCGGAATAGGTGTTCCTATCTATACTGAACCGATCCAGCCGACAGAGGCTACAAAGGGGCAAAGTCCGGAAGCTGAAGTTTGGGCGCAGATTATCAAAGATCTTACCGAAGCCATTGATGAACCAAACTTACCGGATAATCAGATACAAGGAGAAGGACGTGTCGGCAAAGGAGCAGCATATGCCCTGAGAGGACGCGCCGATCTGATCACGAAAGATTATGACAAAGCGGTTGCCGACTTTGCTAAAGTGGGAGATTGTGGCTACAAACTTTATCCGGACTATAAAAAGTTATTCAAAGTTGAACAGGAGCGTT
>JAISES010000384.1 GCA_031263965.1 Prevotella sp.
TCGGAGACCTATATATGTCTTGACCCGAGAGAAAAAATAACCGGCTCCCCTAAAATTGTGGATAAAATATTTGCAAATTAATAGAGTATATGAAAAGCTAAGGATATTTACTTGTGGTATTCGCCACGAATCCAACACATTCTCAACGTTACCAACCTCAGAAGCCAATTTCAGCATTGTACGGGGAGCAGATGTCCTCAAAGATCAGGAATGGGTTAAAGTAGCTGAAAAAGAAGGCATAGAACTAATACCCTCCCTTCATGCTTATGCCTGGCCCGGAGGTGTTGTCGAACGCAGTATATTTGAAAAATATAAAAATGAAATTCTTGAAGACCTGAAAAAGGCCGGAAACCTTGATGGTATTTACCTCGATATGCACGGCGCGCTTCATGTCGAAGGCTATGACGATGCACAAGCCACATTTATCAAAGAAATAAGAGATATCGTAGGCGACAGGGTAATGATTAGCGGAAGCTTCGACCTGCATGGAAACTTATCACCCGACTTTGTGAAAAGCATTAATATTCTTACAGGTTATCGTACAGCTCCTCATCGCGACGGAGCCGAAACGAAGGCAAGAGCGATAAGCATGTTGATAGAATCCCTGAAAAAAGGACTGAAACCACATATCGAAACTGTTATTATCCCAATACTGATACCGGGCGAAAAAGGGATAACCGAAGTAGAACCTTTACACTCTATATATGCACAAATACCCGAAATAGCAAAAAAACATGGGCTGATGGATGCTTCTATATTTGTTGGTTATGCATGGGCAGACCTTCCTCGTTCGGCAATGCGGGTATTTGTTGTAGCCAATGATGCCAAATATGCCGAATCGGCAAAAGCTGAAGCTCAATCCTTAGCTCAACAAATCTGGGACAAGAGAGCCGATATGAAGCTCGATGTACCTTCGGGAAGCATCGACGATATGATTGCGTTGGCAAATAAATCAGAAAAGAAAACAGTATTTATTTCCGATTCGGGCGACAACACTACAGCCGGAGCTCCGGGCGATAACCCTCAGGTATTGGCTGCATTACTCAAAAATAAGACAAAAAATGTCTTGTTTGCAGGGATTGTAGACGCAGACTTCCTGGCTCAATGTGTTGCTTTGGGTGTAGGTAAAGAGATAAAATCTACTATCGGAGGTAAGGTGGATAAGACTTTCGGTTTTGCATTACCCGTTAAAGGAAAAATAGAATTTCTTTCGCCCGACTCTATTATGCAAACAGACCGAGGTGCAGCCGTTCTCAATGTTGAAGGGGTTAAACTTGTTGTGATGAAGACTCGCCGCTCATTTGTAACGAAAGTCGATTTTGAGGAAGTGAAACTAAACCCGCTGGATTATAAGATAGTTGTAGTTAAGCTAGGCTATTTATATCCTGAACTCAGAGATCTTGCACCTGAACATCTGATGGCGCTGACATCCGGATTTTGTAATTTAGAAATGACATCATTGCCATTCAAAAATGTTGATCTGAAAAGCTATCCGCTTGATATAAGCAGAGAGTGGAATGCTCAATAATTATAGAAAATTGCAAAGAAGTTTTTTCCTAATCCCATAATAAGTAATGAAAACAATTTAATGCGACATTATTTTCGTTTTTGTCATGCTGACGGAAGGAAGCATCTCGTGTATATTTTGTTTTGGAGAAACGAGATCCTTCATTCCTCAGGATGACAGAGAGTATGTTGTGATAATTATTATTGATAACTTATATGCTTATATTAGAAACTGTTTGAATTTTATCGAAAAATATTATTATAGGATTTGAAAAAAACTTCTTAGCAATTTTTTATGTTCTTTTCAGCGTATTTTCCCCTTTTTGCTTGCAGGTTTAGCCCGCTAAACCTGCAAGCAAAAAGAATAAAATCCATCTGAAAATACCTATAAAAAATCTGCTATAAAATTCAAACAGTTTCTTATTCTTCTATTTTTATTCTGTATGCCGTTTCTTTATTATTCTTACACAGCCAGGCCTTGATTCTGGCTGCGATGCAGGCAAAGCCTATCTTGGACGAAAGATGGTCTGCCTGGTGTGGCAGGAACAGAATAAAAGGTGTAGTGTTGGTACATGTAAGAACTTTTTACGCATGGATATTATTACTGTGTATAAAATCGTTATAATAAACCGGGAGCAGAAAATACTACGCCCGGCTCATTCGTATAACCTGATTATTTGAATATCCTCAATTCATTTTTATAGGCATAATAGATGGCTCCGTTGACCGGATCTACATCGTAAACCGGCTGGTTGTTATCAAGGCTGATCCTGTCTACTTCCTTACCATCCTCTTTTCTCACCTTTACAAGTTCAATACCGTTGTCACTCTTATTGAGAACGAAAGCAAATTCTTCATTTTGTTTAAGGGCATTAAAACGTTTAGCTTTGGCGGCAAGGAATGCGCCGATTTCACCACTGGCAGCTCCGGCTGTCTGTGTGTTTTTATTGAACAAGTCCGCCCTTCCGGTTTCCACGCGTTCGCCCCTCTCATTCACGGACTGGAATATAATCTGGGATTGCGACACGCTTTTGGCCGTTTTTAATGTTGAGCCTGCCAATCCCATCAGCTTGCGTCCGGTAGCGCCGGGTTCCTTGTAGGTATTATGGTAGCGGGTGGTTCCATCGAAGCTGACACCGATAACTTCCGATTGTCCGGTCAGGCTGATGCCCCAGTCAAAGAGCTCGATGCCGGACATGGTCTTGTCGTCTTTTATTTCTTTGAGTTTAGCCACAGGTTCGGGCTTATCGGAAGCATTGGGGTCGAATTTGTATATCTTCTTATCATTATAGACAAGGAATGCCTTTGTCCTGTCATCCTGCGCATACAGCAACGGACGTTTTTTGTCAAATTCAATATTTTTCTTCCATATCTTCTTCCCCGATGCGTAATCCACCATATTGCCATAAGTAGATGTCAGGTAGAATACGCGGTTATTTTCCACTTTGCCAAGGAAGTGTACGGCATCTTCACTGTTGTCGGAGATCTCGATCGTTTTCTTCCAGAGGTTGATACCTTCTCCGTTGATCAGGTTCATTTCCTTGTCGGCAATGTAAAGGTAATCCCTGCCGATTGGAATTACCTGCTTGATATCGCTACCCTTGGGATCTTTCTTCCAAAGTTTTTTACCGTCGGCATAGGAATAGAAGTTGAATCCGTTAGTATAGGCAACCAGCAGCTTGTCGCTCCAGTCTTCGAGGTAGAGGATATATTTGGTGGTAATATCGTCTTTCCATACGGGCATACCATCGGAAGTACGCCAGATATTGAGGGCCTGCTTGGATGAAAGCAGTCCGCCGGAATTTTTGATTATCACAAGATTCTCCCCTGATTGTGTGGGATAGAAGCTGTTGATCTTGTCTTTCGCCTGCCAGATGACTTTCCCGCTCGCCCTGTCGAGCTTATAAAGGATGCCTTTCAACGATGCGTAAATAGCATTACCGGATACCTCTGTCTTGTCAACCGAAGCGTCATTCTTAAACAGGGACTTGAACATGTTCATCAGGCTTTCGACCTCGCCCAGGTCGGTTTTCCAGCCGGCGACCCCATCCTGCAGGTTCCAAAGCACATAACTGATGACTTTCCCGTCGCTGACCAGCAGCAAAAATTCGTCGGCTTCGGGCAGGAACCGGCTTTCCATAATGCGATAGTCATTGTCGCCGGAGTTAAAAACCACTTTCCCGCTAAGGGAATTGATAATGATATCCCTATTCTCGATAACACAACGGATATAAGGAGAATTGGGAACCATTTCCACTACATCCGAAGTTTGCATCGAGGCAGTAAGGCTTGACGCCGATGAAAGGGCATCGAGTACCTTCTGTGCTTTCTCGACCGAGCTTATCTTTACGATGTCTTCTTTTTTAATTGTCCATTCTACTGTATTTGTTTCAGTATTTTCGGACGATACAGCATCCTTTTCCTTCACAATCACGTGTCCGTTAACCGGGTTGATCACAATCTGCCGGATATCCTGCGGGAAGGGTATCACCGCGTCGGCTTGACGCTGAGCTGCGACTGTCATGCTGATACATGCCATAGCCGTAATAAATACAAATTTTGTTTTCATCTGATAAATGTTTCGGGCTTCTTGTTTATTGTATGTCCGGACGGCAGGAAGCCTATTACTGTAGGCCGGATGGTTTTGATAATTATTTTAATGTTCTCATACATGCTAATTTCGATAACGATACCTGTACTCATTTTTATATTTGTTACTTGTAAAGCCAAGCGTTACTTTTAACTATGACGCAGGCAGCCCCCCGCTGGCGCAGACTTGTAGTCTGTGTGTTGCGCAGCAAAAAAGGATTGCTCTTCGAGGGCAGGACACGGACAAATGTCCGCGCCAGCGGGGGGCATAATTGAATTGGTTTATACGATAAAGCCTTATCCACTATTTCCTCTGCTGTCAAATTATCCCAATAAATTAAATCTGTTACAGCAGGATGTGGTACATTTTTCATCAAAATATCAATTAATTCATCAATTTGTTTTTCTGATTTTCCTTGTACATTCATAATTTCGTTTACAAGTTTTATTAATTCATCACGTGTCATAATTTTATACTTTTTATAGTTAATAACCGTAGCCATAGATGTAATATATAATTCCGTTGTCCTCCTAATTGTTGAATTTCTTTTACATATGGAGCTAAACCATTTTTCATCCTTGAAACTTGCTGTGGTTCGAATTGTTTTGCCAAATTAGCATCATTCGCTATTTCTTTCCAAAAGGCTTGTCTGAATTCATCAAAATTTTTAAAAGTCTGTCCTCTCAATTTATCAGCCACAGATTTAGGGAACAGTCCGGCATTATCATCAGTTCCTCGTAACCATTTTCCTGTTATTTCCGTACCTGTATCTGTCGCTGTTCCCTGTAACTTTCTAGCATTCGTAAGAACTGTAAAGTCTTCTCCACTCCGTAAAATCCTAGATGTCAAGTCAGTTCCGCCCGACACATCATCCACCCACTG
>JAISES010000019.1 GCA_031263965.1 Prevotella sp.
TATTTACTTTGATTTTTTTCTCTACACCCGAAGCAATATCTTTCAAGGACAATTTAACCTTCACCCTCAAATCCGATCCGCGGTTAGGTCTGGGGCCCCGCTGACCACTGAAACCAAACCCGCCGAACCCGCCAAAACTGGAAAATATATCGAATGGATCGGAAAAGCCTCCAAACCCGCCGAACCCGCCTGGCGCATCATGCCCGAACTGATCGTATTTAGCACGTTTTTGCTCATCGCTTAATACCTCATATGCTTCCGCGACTTCCTTAAATTTTTCTTCTGCAGATTTATTCCCCGGGTTTTTATCGGGATGATATTGAACAGCTTTCTTTCGGTAAGCTTTTTTTATTTCTTCTACAGTCGATGTTTTAGACACCTCCAATACTTCATAGTAGTCTCTTTTTGTTGCCATTGATATGTCTTCTTCTATTTTATTTTGCAACAATTACTTTTGGGTATCGTATCACTTTATCATCAAGCATATAACCCTTTTCTATGCTGTCCACTATTTTATCTTTATCTTCTTCCGATTGAGCCGGAACTGTAGTTATGGCTTCATGCTTATCCGGATCGAAAGGATGACCAACAGTCTCGATCTCCTTCACGCCATGCTTGGTAAGAAAGCCTGCGAATTTGTTATATATCAATTCCACCCCTTCTTTTACGGCTTCTATATCTTCTGTTTTAGAAATATTTTCCAATGCACGCTCAAAGTCATCGACAACAGTTATAACATCTACTAAAACACGTTCGCTTCCCGACTTCAACAAATCGGTTTTTTCTTTTAAAGTACGTTTACGATAATTATCAAATTCGGCATTTAAACGTAAATAAGAATTATTCAATTCATTATATTTCGACTCCCAATCAGCCACATTGTCATTAGTCTCTGCATTTGCAACTTCTCCCTCCTGATTATTTGTCATATTTTCAGAATCGGCAAAATCGTCTTCTTGCAGATCATGTTCAAAACTTTTCTCACTCATATCTTAATATTTATGTCATTTTCAATTAATTACACATAAAAACAGGCAAACCACTTTTCACTGTGGCCTACTAGTATACTATCTTATAAGCAAAAGGCTTGCCAAAGTATTAAGATACTGTTTGAATTTTAACGAAAAATATTATTACAGGATTAGAAAAAAACTTCTCAGGAACTATATCAGTAACCGGTATATGAGATAATCTGGCCACTCAGTTGGTACAAAGATATCTCGCATAATTTAGTATTATACATTGATTGCACAAGCCTTTCTTCGGCTGCCAGAAGACTATTTTGGGCTTCCCTGAGTTCTATCCCCGCCAAATCGCCAAGTTTGTAACGGTCTATCGCAATATCATAGTTAGCATAAGCTGTTTCCACATTTTCCTTTTCGAGATTCACTAACTGCATATTATTTTGATATGCCATCCACATATTTGCCAAACTTGTCTTTATGGATAGTTCCAGTTGTTCGGTTTCTAATTGACGGTTTTCAATCTCCAATTTTGCATTTTGCTTCTGTCTTTTCCTATTCCCATTGAATAAATTCATACCTATCGTAACCCCGTAATTGAATCCCATAGTTTGCTGCCAATCATAACTTCCCGTATCGTATATATTCCTTGTGTAACCATATCCTGCATTCAGCTTCAGGTAAGGATAGTTTTGGCTTAGTATGTTCTTTAAATCCAACTCACTCAACCGTTTGAAATGCCCGGGCAACTTCAGAAGAGAATTGGACGATTTTGTTTTTATCCAAATATCTTCTCTGTTAAGAAGCGGGTTATAATTAATTACAGTATCTACCAGCATAACTTGCTGTTCCACATCCGGAACCGACATCAATTTATTTAATTGCACGCGCGACGTGAATAAAACTTCATATTGCTGTATCAGCCTTGAACTATCCGCATTAAAATCCACTCTGGCTTGCTGATAATCGAGGCGTGACGATGAACCGATCTGGTACCTGGCCTCTACAATCCTCAATCGCTCTCTCGATAATTTCACAGCATACTTCAAGTTATCCAGACGCATATTTTGCTGAATGTAATTATAATATTCGGTTGATAAACCGGCGATAAAATTCTCAATGGTAATCCTGGTATTTATTTCTCCTATCTGTTGTAATTCTTTCAGACGGTTGTAGTTCGTCTGTATCTTAAATCCGTCAAATACCGTCCAACTAAGATTAATACCGGCATTCAGGTTTTGGTTATTGATATTACTGCTTTTATCCGTTTCTCCCGAAGTGAGTTTTTGCTCCGTATTGTTCAATGTTCCCGAATAACCTGCATTTAAATCGACAGACGGAAGATAGCCTGCGTTAGCCAAAGTTGTATTATTATCGGATATTAATTGCTCATTGCGGATGATACGGATATCGTAGTTCTGCAACAATCCTGTTTCAATACAACGTTTCAGATTGTAGACATCTTGTGCATGGATAGAACAGGATAAAACAATGAGTATTGCACTATAGAATAACCTCTTCATTATCTGGTTGTTGATTTTCATTATTTTTCTGAATTCTCTTTTGTCTGTTGGTAGAGATATACATATACATGGCAGGCACAACAAACATCGTTAATATAGTAGACGCCAGCATCCCTCCAATAACAGCTACTCCCATCGCTATACGTCCATTTGCCCCCTCGGCACTGGCAAAAGCTAATGGCAGTAATCCCAAAATGGTGGCAAAACTGGTCATAAGTATCGGACGCAGCCTTTGTACAGCAGCTTCCTGTATAGCCTCGAGCTTTCCTATCCCTTTCTCTTGCCGTTGATTAGCAAACTCAACTATGAGTATGCCATTTTTGGCTACCAAGCCTATGAGCATAATAATGCCGATCTGGCTATATATATTCATGGTTATATTTCCCGCATACATGAATATCAGCGCGCCGGCAATAGCCAATGGTACTGTAAACATGATGATAAACGGGTCTTTGAAACTCTCGAACTGAGCAGCCAGAATAAGCAGGATAAGAAGTATAGCCAAGCCAAAAGCAAAAAACAAGCTATCGGAACTTTCCTGAAAACTTTTCGAATCGCCGGCTAATGCAGTACGGAATGTGTCGTCCAAAGTTTCTTTTGCAATACGGTCCATTTCTTCCAGC
>JAISES010000021.1 GCA_031263965.1 Prevotella sp.
ATCCATGGTTGCCATGGGATGCAAAAGAAGAACATTGCCCACGAAGCCAGAACAATAAGAGCATATTTTTTCTTTGCCTTTTTATTACTTACCAGAAAGATGATGCTTGAGGCCAGCAGCAGAAAATGAATCGTATTTACAGCCTTATCTTCATAAAAGCTTATTATACCGCCATAATCGCTGTCTTTCCAGTTTTTTAAAGAATAAATTTCCGGACTTCCATAGGGGTATATTTCTTTACCAAAAGTATTCAACTCTTCTTTGAGTTCCAGCGATTTGGGCAAAGGTGCCGGTATGTTTGAATAGATATTGGAGAAAGACGATACAAAAAATGAATTTATAGTAAATGAAGATACGGTAGCGCTATTAGCCTCAATAGGATTGCCGAAATAATTGTAATTGCGGATATAATGCGGCATATTAAGGGCAAGGCAAACTGCGGCTGCACAGATACTCCATGCTAGGCGTTTTTTATAGTGTACCACACTTTTTACAGCAAAGAAAAGAACCAGGGGAAATGCGATCGGATAGGCTGTTCCTTTTGTTAAGATAGCCAAGCCGAGGGCTAAACCGAATTCGAGGCTATAGCGGGCGTTTCCCTCCTTATTCCATGCCAATAGCCTCTCGGCTAAGCATACGATCCAGAATGTTTCCACCAAGTCGTTTTGAGTGCTTGATGCCTGCAAAATAGCCATTGGAAGTGTCGCGAAAAAGACGGCGGCAACCCTTTGCATTTTCTCATTCAGCCCCAGGTGGGCAGCAATTTTGGAAATGCAGATGATTGTTCCCAGAAAGGCAAACCATTGAACGAGGGTCATTAACCAATCGTTACCGGATAAAATCCTTCCATATAAGATGGATAATTCTGCGAATGGCGCGGAAAATAGTTGTCAGGATATTGATGTATAATAATGGTCCAGATTTCCGTTCTGTATCCAATGCTCTATTCTGGGTAAATGATATGTCATCGAGTCCCAGTTGTTAGGAGGGTATGCCAGCGCTAAGAAAAAAGTAATAATTAACACTCCTCCGATAAAATAAAATTCCCAGTGTTTCAGGTGGGATATCCTTAATTCAGGTGTCGACAATATTTTTCTTCTATATTTAGAAAAGAGGAGCAGAATTATACATATATCATAAACTATGCATCCGGATAATATTCCCCCGAAAGTAAGACAGTTAAATAAACTCAGGAATTCTGCCAATCCCCAGAGAAAAACACCGGAATAAAGCGCTGCCGACACAAAAGAATCGCGCCGGCCCTTCTTGAAAGAACTGTATATCAAGAGCCAAAGTATACCGAAATTGAATAATCCGAATATAAAGGTTCCGATACTTGTTATTGCTTCCATCTTATTTTTTCATTATGAGATAGCCTGCAATACAACTTTCCGGCATGACCCGTAAAGGCAGGGACATGCGCACAAAAAGGCAGCATCCCGGAAGAAAATATATCCCGGATACTTGTCCATTAAAAATAAAAGTGATAGATTACTACACACGCGCGAACTATGGGGTGAGGACTGTGTGTGTCTCTCTCTCTCTCTCTCTCTCTCTCTCTAATAAAATACGGCTAACAGCCAAATTTTCAGGGAGAAAAATGGCTGGAGATATTGATTTTTTTCCGGTTATATGTCCGCTTATTTTGTACATGTATGTATTTGAAGATTTAAAGATTTAAAGATTTAAAGATTTAAAGATTCAAAGATTTAAAAAATCGGAAATTCAACGATTCAATTCCGGACAACCACAAAGGCAACTCCTGCCTGTTAACTGCTGACTGATTTTATTATTGAAGTACTTTATCGAAATACTCTATGGTTTTTACCAGTCCTTCCCGTAACTGTATTTTCGGTTCCCAGTCTAATTTTTCTTTGGCCAGTGAGATATCCGGTTTTCTTTGCTTGGGGTCGTCGCTTGGAAGAGGTTCGAATATTAGTTTCGATTTAGAACCTGTAAGTTCCAGGATCTGGTTGGCGAGCTCTATCATGGTAAATTCACCGGGATTTCCCGTGTTTACAGGACCTGTGAAAGAATCGTCTGTCGCCATCATCCTGATCATAGCTTCTACCAGATCGTCCACATATTGGAAGCTCCGGGTTTGCATACCGTCTCCATATATCGTGATGTTCTCGCCCCTGAGCGCTTGTACGATGAAATTAGAGACCACGCGGCCATCGTCAGGATTCATATTAGGGCCATACGTATTGAAGATACGGATGATTTTTATCCGTACTCCGTTTTGACGGTGGTAATCCATAAATAACGTTTCGGTACAGCGTTTGCCTTCATCATAGCACGAGCGTATACCTACCGGATTTACATTCCCCCAGTATGATTCCGGTTGTGGGTGAACATGCGGATCTCCATATACTTCACTGGTTGATGCCTGGAGGACTTTAGCTTTTAAACGTTTGGCCAGTCCAAGCATATTGATGGCCCCCATTACGGAAGTCTTAATTGTTTTTATTGCGTTGTATTGATAATGAACCGGCGATGCAGGGCATGCAAGATTATATATTTCGTCTACGTCTGCATGAAAAGGATGTACTATGTCGTGCCTGATGGCTTCGAAATAGGGATTATCGAACAGATGGATAATATTATTCTTTGATCCCGTGAAATAGTTGTCCAGACACAGTACCTCATGCCCTTCTTTT
>JAISES010000148.1 GCA_031263965.1 Prevotella sp.
GATATTGTATTGATTCAGGATGTACAATCCGGCGATTATTTTTTTCTATGCACTGACGGTGTGTTGGAAAACTTTACTAATGAAGAGCTTGCATCTGTGTTTAGGAAACAAGTAGACGCAGAAGTAATAAAAGATATTTTAATGGAATCGTGCGACGGAAAGACCCACGATAATTTTTCTTTTTACATTATTCCGATACAAAACGTACACAATTCGACAGGATACAGACAAAATCTTCTCTCTTTTTTTTATTCATTTATATAAATGACGTATTTTTGGCGTATAATTAATTACGCTAGATGAACTTGCCTGTCGGTCACTATCTCCAAAGCAAAAAATACCAGCTACTTCAAGTGGTGGGGCAAGGTGGTTTTGGAATAACGTATAAAGGCATATTGTTTACTAAAATAAAAGGGCCTTTAGGCGTTATACATACGGAAGTGCCTATCGGCATCAAGGAATATTTCTTCAAAGATTATTGTTACAGAGCTTCGGACGGATTGGCAGTAAGCGTTCATTCAGAAATAGGGCAACTCCTGTTCCGAAAGTTCAAGGATAAACTTATCAAAGAAGCAAAAATACTCTCGGACGTGCATCACCCTAATATTGTCAACGTATTGGATGTCTTTGAAGAAAATAATACCGCATATATTGCCATGGAGTATATTGCCGGGCATTCATTAAAATACATTCTTGAAAGGAATGGCGTCTTGCCGGAAGACAAACTGCTGAAATATATGCATCAGATAGGAAGAGCCTTGCAGTTTGTACATGAAAAGAATATCCTGCACTTAGATATTAAGCCAAGCAACATCCTCATTGACAAGAATGATAACGCCCGCCTGATAGACTTTGGCGTGAGCAAAAGATATGATGTTGAAAATACGGAAACAAGTGCAACCATGTTGACGCTCTCAAAAGGCTTTGCTTCTATTGAACAGTATGATAACGAGGGTACACATCTGTTTTCGCCCTGCCCGGATATTTATTCACTGGGTGCGACTATGTATAATTTGCTAACGGGGAAAATACCTACCGAATCTATTCTGAGAGCAACGAGGACGCTTCCAAATCCGTCGGCGCTAAATCCCGGTATCACGTCAGAAACGGAAAATGTCATTTTGAAAGCTATGCAGATCAATCCGGCCGATCGTTACCAAACCATGGCAGAACTTCTGAAGGCTTTGAATATGCCACCATTCGAAGAAAAAACGGAAAGTAACTATCCGGATGAAGCGAATTTCCCTGAAGAGAATGGAGAAGAAGACACCATGTTATATAATACTACGTTAATGCAATCACATAACAAGACGTCACTTTCTGAAACTAAGAATAAGAGGAAGAAAAGAATAAGGGTATTGATAATCTCTTTGATTTCTATATTTATCGCGGCAGGAGCATCGGTAGCCATACTCGTAGGTAAAGGGAACGGCTCTGCTCATGCATCAATTGACTTGCCGCCTGCGACTTTTGCGGCTGAGGAGGAACTGGGAAGAGAAAATACAGCCGCAAATAATGGCAACCTTATTTCCGCAAACGGAAGTCTTGCAGAGACAAATACACAGGGAAATAGTCAAACAGCCGTTGAAAAGCCAAACGACGAAGTATTATTAACTCAAGTAATGACTGCATCTCAGCCGGCAAATGAAGATGCAGAATATGCCGAATTAATAGCTTCGGTAAAAGAAAAAATGAACGCAGGGAATTACGCCGGGGCGAATGCGGACGCTTATAAGGCGATGTCTCTCAAAGCAACTGAAGAGGTAACGCAATTGTTCATTTCTATAAAAGAAAAACAAATAGAAGAAAAGAACGCTTTATATGAAGAAAAAGCAACTTTCGGGAAGTATAGAATTGTACGTAACATACAGACACGCAAATATGGAGCAATTGACAGTAGGGGAGAAGAACAGATAATCTGCCGGTATGTATATTCGGAAAAAGCAGGTGAGAATCAGGCTTTTCAACGGGAGGATAATTTGTATGATATTTATAACACAGATGGACTATTGATAGAAAGTGGTGCAACGTATTGGTAATTGTTATATATGAAATTTTTTTGGATGTTGATCATATCTGCGGCATTTCCTTTGTGCATAACCGCTCAGCAATACGCAGAGTACAACAAGAAAGGGGACGAAGCAATGAAACGCCTCGATTACAGCGATGCCCGCTTGTTTTATAGCGAAGGTATGCCATATTGCGATATATACAGCATTAGTCAACTGACAGCAATATGGATGGAAAACGAGCACATGCGTATCTCAATGTATAATCTTATGAATCGTTGCTTTAACTGCCTTAACCTTAGAGCCACGGACAAAGATACAACAGCCATCAATCTGCTGGTACGCTACTACACGGAAGGAATAGGAACAACCCAAAGCGATGAGATGGCTGCTTACTGGACAGAACAATTGGATGAGATTAATGCCCCTGACGTTGTCCTACCGGAAGTTACGCCCATTATCAAGCCGATCAGGTCAACCACCAGGTTCTTCACCGGATATATGTTTTCCATCCTCGCTCCGGCAGGAGTTACCGTAGGTGCCATAAACCAACGTTGGGGAGGATACCTCCGCTTCAAAACAAACTTGTCTTTTCAAGGCTATGAAGGTGATTTTACCGGCAAAGAACCGGCCAATATACCGCAACAAATCCTCTTGAAACCCGTAGACAGAAAGACTAGGGCGTATGCCGTCACAGGAGGAGTGGTAACCAGATACAAGCCGTTTTATTTTTCTG
>JAISES010000152.1 GCA_031263965.1 Prevotella sp.
CGGATAGCCGTAAACTCGTTCTCGCCTCTTTTGCTGTCCACACAGTCGTTCACCGCTACGAAATGCACGCCATGCTCCGGGAAAAAAATTTCCGTGTACATGCCTACTTTCAGGTAATCGCGACCGAAACGGCTCATATCCTTTACGATGACGCGCGCTATTTTACCGGTTTCGATGTCGGCAAGCATAGCCTGAAAACCGGGCCTGTTGAAGTTCGTCCCGGAATATCCGTCGTCTTCATAATGGCGTATGCCTGAGTAGCCGTGTTCACGGCAATAACGTTCCAAAATATTTTTCTGGTTCGCTATGCTGTTGCTCTCGCCCTCCGACCCGTCATCGACAGACAGCCTCTCGTAACAGGCTGTGATCCCTTCCGGCTCGTCTCTATCCAATTCCCGCATCTGCTCTTTGGTAAAGAGCTGCAAGATGTTGTCGCGGATATTTGTACGAACGGCGTCACCCATCGGCTTCGATAGTACGGGCTGAAACGAAAAAATTGATTCGTTCATATTCCTGCCCCCCTTTCGGAGAGGGCGCGGAACATGACCGCACAGCAAAGAAGTATTTGGTTTTCAAGGTGCGTGTCGTCTATGTAAAAAATTGGCATATTGCCCGACTGGTTTTTCATCTGCTGCCTCCTATCCGGCAGTCAGGCAAGCGGCTTAGGCACTCCATGATTATAGCGCATAAACCGCTTGCCGTCCGGTTCTGATGGGGATTAACTCACTCCCCGGATATCCTTCTGTATCAGACGGCGGACTATCGCAGTTGCGTCCTGATTTGCTCCGTCTCTGACCGTAGCTCTCACGATGTATCTGGTTCCCTTGATCTCGTACTCCCGTGTCGCCACAGGTTTGTTAATAGATTTTTCGCTTATAGGTGTATCCATTTCCAACAACCCCGTATAGTAAATTTTTAATATATTCCTCAAGGTGTTGTTGCTTTTGTTTCCAAGAGTATCAATTTCAGATTATTTACTGCCTGTTACTCAGATTAAGACCGACTGCTCAAGGCAGATTATCCGGTGGAACGTTGTTTGTATCTCCTTCCCTTTTTTATGGTAGTAGCCGCTGTTTTCTCCAGCGCTCTGTTTAGCTGTATTACATCACAAAAATCGCCTTGCAAAATGGACAATATATCGTTCCAAAACCTCCATTTAACAGCAAAACAAAAACTCCCCGGTAATCCGAGGAGCTTCTAAAATATAGCTTTTTTCATTTACAAAGCGTTCTGTCAAACGTTCAGCTTCGTCCGCTGTAAAACGCCTCCGAAAGAGATGCGCCCGATTCGGACTCTGTAACCGTTTTTTCGACCCACTTGATCGCGTCGTTTATTCGGCTTTTTGATACGCCGTAATCACACGCGATATTCCCCATTGAACGTTTATTACGCCTGTATTCAATCGTTACTGCCAATCTCTTCAATACGCTCAGACTAGCTGGGCGGCCTCCCGATGTGTGCGATTCTTTATATGCGCTTTCCAATATGCCGAGTATTTTTTCAAATGTTCCTTTATCCATCCCGAATAACGTAAAATAATCCTCATCTTTTAGTTCTTTTACCTTTGCTTCGTCGATTTTTTCGTGTTTTTCACTTATAGCTGCGGCATTATTTTTATTAGATTTTCTCCATTCTGACCGATTCATGGGATAGACATTCGGAAACAGGTAATTATTTATCATTTCGATGGTTTTAATGCTCCTCTTTTGCGCTGCTGTCGGCTTGTTTTTTAGTACCTTCCATATTTTGTTTTTTTCGTGATAGGACAAAATATCATAATTATTTCGGATGAAGTCAGAGATTTCTTTGTAGTTGTCTGAAACGAATACATGATGATATTTAAACAATTCAAGCGTTTTTGCTCTACAGAAATTTATTGCATTATCCTCCAGAAAAGGGTTGTCGTCAGGTTCCCTTAGTATATCAAGTAATGTTCGTTTGCTTGATTTTTCAGTTAACATTATCGGGAAATATTCTCTTTTCTCTATAACGAACTCCAGATGCGTATCGCCTTTTTCGTCTGGTACTACTAACGGGCAGTATGCATAAACTGAATACGGTTCTATCAAAAATCGAATTTTTAATAGGTTTGACGAGCCTTCGTTTTTGTTTTCAAGCACTTCGAGCGTTTCGGCAAACTTATACATGAAATCCAGCCTGCTGTGTACCTCTAAAAAATAGAAATCCATAGATTGGCGGAAATATTCCTTGTCTATATTGTCATACCTTCTTGGCGCAATAACCTCTTCAACATATTTATCATAGGCGTTAAATTCTGCCGCGAATTTCTCATAGTCAGCTTTGCGTTCTATCACAAAATTACGCCTATACTGTCTTGATGTAATAAGACTTGTATTACCATCAAGAAATAACTGATCCAATAACATTTTTGGCCACAGTTTATTTTTTGCAAGAAATTCGACGATGTCCTGTTGAAAGCCAATTGCAAAATGAGGATACACTTTCTCAATCTCCGGTTTGCTCATAACTCCAATAGTACGTTTTAGTTGCCTGTCCATCATCTAAAAGGCAGTTTCCTTATCACCCACAGATACAGTTTGTAAATCTTCTGTTTGATTATATCTTTCCCATTTATCGCCTGAAAAATAATGAAAATGCTTGGCGCAATACTCTAAGAGGGTGATTTCTTCGTGGATGTCAACCTCGCCGTAATTACTATACAAAATATCAAATACCAATTGATTTACAAGAAACTCCGTATCTTCATCTTTACAGTAATAGTTTTTAAAGTAAGCGTTTAGATCCTGCCTGAGTTGGTTGAGTTGAGTTTCTTCGATGTTGGGGGCATATTTCTTCAAAAGTGATTGACAAAGCAATTGTTGCACATCCCAAACGAGTTCTTTAAATATCGATCGCAATTCATAAACCGATTTAACCTCATTTTTCTTTTTTACATCGCCAATTTCTACGGCGCCGCCTATCGGGACAATAATTTCTCTGTCCAAGTACCTATAGTCAATTATTGTGGGCGATCCATATTCCAATGCAAAATCAAAAAATTTCCCGTTATGTGTATAAATTTCCGATATTTCACATTCATTACACATATAGGTTTTCCCCTTCGCAGTTCGCGCTAAATATCTGAGACCGGCACTATAAAGGTCTGGAATATCCGTCTAAAAAACCTGTCTGGGAGAAATATCCCCCAGACAAACAGGCATGACGGCTTCAGACGCCAGTTTCTTCTTGTTCAGACCTGACAACTTCCCAAAAAGTTTTTTTATTTCCCGTTGTTGAGCGGTCACTTTTCACTTTGTAGGGCACGTTATATTTAACAAGAGTTGTATTCGTTATATCAAGTCCATACGACACACGGTCTTTATTTTTGTCTTGTCTGCCAAAGACTTTGTCGCTTAACCGTGTAAATTCTTTACGGAATTTGTCCTGTTCATCTTCTCCATTGTCATTCTTTGTGAACAATTTTTTGCCGGCATAAGATTCAAGAAATCCGGTGAACTCTTCTTTAGTCTTGGTGTCGTCTGTTACGGTTATATCGTTTTCCTCATCGTACGTTTTTCCAAACCAAGACATCTGGAACTCTAAATATTTTTGTCCGGTATACTTCTGTCCGTCGTCAGTTCTTCGCATTTCCTCCAAAGTTGATTTATATATTGGAACTGATTTTTCCGCTAATGACCGTGCTATTGCGTTTGGATATAATTCGTTTGGCTTTTTTTTATCTCTCCAAAACCAATGTTTCGCATTTTCCCAGTCATTGGCTCTGCCATTGTAGTATTTCATGAGAAAATCGTATTCAGAACGTGTGTCTACCTCTGGCAGGCGCACACCTGTCCCATAATCGAGGATACCGTTCGCCAAGTCATATTTGTGGTAGGCATCATTTTGTTCTTCAAAATCATTTATTCGACTTTCGACATATTTTTCATCGAACCTTTTAATATACAAGGTTTTCTTGTCGTTTGCATCTTTTACTCTGGCGCGTCCAACCATTTGCAAACTCTTGACGATTGACATATCCGATATGACAATGTTGTGTATGCCATTCAAATTTACCCCATTATCGAGTACAGATGTAGATATAAGAACGTATGTATGCCCATTGAGTTTTTCATTTAAAACCATTTCACGATAAGCTTCATCTTTCTTACTACTCGTATCGACAGCGAAAATTTTTTCTTTCTTTTCTTTCATTGAGATTTCATTTTTATCTTCACTTGTCACGGTCATACTCTTTTTATTCTTTTTTTCCTCTTTGTTCGTTTCTTCCACTTTTTCCCAGTATTCTTCCAATTTTTCCTTTACTTTCTTGCATTTTTCTTTATCATCGATGAATATAAGCCATTTTTCTTTATTATCATTAACACTTTTCACAATTCGCCCGAATAATTCGTCAATCTCTGAATAGCACATAACGCTGAGATAGTTGTAATCACGCTCAAACTCATATAATACGACTGTTTTTCTCTCGTATCCAAGTACATATTCTAAACATTCGTGTGGGGTAGCAGTCATATAAACCCTGATGGCTTTTTTGAATATATCCACTATCGCTGATAGGATTTTAGCGGTATCAGGGTTAAACATCGCGTCAGACGTGAAAAAATGAGCTTCATCACAAATAACGTATAAATAGCTCGAAATCTCATTCTTTTGCATTTTCTCCAAATGACCGGCGTTGTTTAATAAACCTTGATACGTCATAACGTCGGCATATTCGCTATAACGGTAAATTTTGCCTTCTTCACCAATTAGGTCATCATTACCCTTAATCCGATTCTTTATTTGCCATTTTAGAGCAATGCGATTACTTATGATGAGAACTTTGTGTTTTGCTTTAATTCTATGATTTAACTCTCTCACGTATGGAAGCAACGTGTTCTCTATGAAATGATTTTTGCCTTGTCCGGTTTGGGCAGAGATAAATGCAGAACGCTTCGGTCCCCATGTGCCACCATCGCTTTTAATCTTGAAATGGCCGCCAATTCCGTCTGCGACTCTCTGGCTGCCACATTTGACATAATCACTCACCTGCGTAATACAAGAATTACTCTGTTCATTTTGGGTATGCGTTGGCGAGACTATTGCTTCATCATTATTTGAAACAGACGCTTTCACTATAGGCGCTCTCACTACAAATGGTTCAGTGGGTTCAATTGCTCGGGCATAAACCCGCACTGTACCGGGATAATCTTCCTTCGTTTCATTTGGAAGAAGCACTTTCACGTCAGACGCTTTCACTACAATTACAGATGGTTCAGGTTCTCGGTCAAGCTCGCACTCGAACTTATGCTGAGCATTCTCTTCTTCGCTGAGATTTGTATCACTATCCTGCTTTATCATCCTTTCAAGCTCCTCCTTTTAAGGTGTGATTATGAATACTAAAGCAAAGCGTCATCGCTCTGCTCAACTCCATTAAGCCATAAAAAAGCCCCGGAATCCGGACATTTTACCGTTCAAAAACCTCATCTTTCAAACGACCAAAGCGTTCAATTTCCCTGACGCTTATAACTTGGAGCGTGAGCGATATATTTGTGTGATTTGTGAGAATTTATATAAAGAAAATTCACAATTCACAAATTCCGGCCAACACAAACACCGATAGTTACTGACTTCCCAATCTTCTATGAACATGGCCTATTAGTACAGGACAAAAAACGTGACATGCGTAATATCGCCTAAATCACAAATTTTGTCAATGAATCTTCCGCATAATGAATCTTCCGCATAAGCAGGTAGGAAGCCCCACATTATTTTAGGTGGACGTTCCTCCACATCACTGTGTAAAGAGGTTTGGAATTTTGAGTTCAAGGTTTCCATACCGTTTTTCGTTATAGGACATAGGCGTGTTAAAAAGCTCTCTCCTTGAAAGAGAGAGCAGGCTTTTTTACGCACTTAAAAAGAAACAATAACAAACAAGAGGTTTGCCTTGGAGGCAAACCTCTTCCCAATATTTATCAACGGGCGAATTTCTATAATTCTGTATTTGCCGACAACAAAAGTTCCTCTATCCTATTTTCGCTCAAAGTACTTTCAGTCTTTTCACTTTCATCGCACAATGATTTTACATTTGTGCCCTTGAGTTTAACCTCGGGTTTGCCATTTAACACAGTCAGCACAATTGCCAATTCTTCCGGTTTAAGTTTGGACAGACGAAATGCTGACATAAATCCTAACCGCTTTTCATCTAACATCAAACCGAGGTTATCTATAACATCATCATTAAGTTTTGCTATTCTTCTATACCGCTCGAAAACCGTAGCCGATATACCGAGGCTGTTTGCGATTTTATCACGCGATTTAAGACGTTTTTTGTTGCTCATTGACTCGTGTTCATTTTGCACACAAGTTTCGGTTTCTTTTTTGTTTATATCATTGCGTTCGCCTTGCTTTGAATTATCTTTTATGTATTTACTGTATAACTTAATTACTTTGATTTGCTGAGAGTATTTCCACTCAGAGAATGACTGCTGATTTACGTTACTTTCAATAACAACACGTTCGGCTTCGGCGTCGGATAGGTTTTTAATGATAGCGTCTATGTGTTGCTTCTTTAGTAATCGCATCGCTTTAACGCGATTATGTCCGTTTATTATCTCATAACGGCCATCACCTACGGGGCGCACTATGATAGGGTTTTGCAATCCTATCGTGTCGATACTCTCCGCAAATTTATCAAGGCGTTCGCCTTCGTATGTCGCAAAAGGATGATTTTTATAACCATCAAGTTTATCTATCTCTAATAATTTCACTTCAGGCGGTTTGACTTCTGTTTCTTTCTTTATCTCAAGCACTGTATCCCCAAATTTTTTCCCGTTCGACGGTTCTTTTGTGCCGTTAGTATTTATAGCCATAACAAATCTCCTTTCAGAATTATTTTCAATAATATAAATTATAAGAATCAAAAAGTCCAGTTATTTTACAGATAAATTCATCCAATCCCGCGAAGCCAACAAAACAAAATTCACAGACGCATAGTTAAAAAATATCAATGCAAAGGAGTTCACCCGAAAGGTGAGCCTCTTTACATGTATATTTGGCCTTTTTGCTTATATATTCTTATTGTATGACATAACAACCAAGGAAATCACTGTTGATAACGACAGGGAGATCCATTTTTAAGGGGGTATGGGAATGCTAATCGTAGGGCGCCACATCAACGGAATCACTATCAAGTCGCTGGAATATTTGCTTGACGAGAACAATAAAGTCATGGAGTTTACTAGCGAGGACGCCGCAAAAGAGTTCCTAAAAGAAAAAGGCTTCACAGATGATGAGTGTTATTCGCTTGCCTTCGAAACGGCTGGCAAACACTATCTGAAAGTCGGTCAATACACTCCGGCTACGGACGAATCGGAAGAAATAATTGAGCGCGAGTTTTACGGGCAAGGCTATATCTTCAAGGACGAGGAAGCCTACGATACCGGCCTTGATATACCATGCTATATCCCCGAACTCAGCGACGCTATTTACACGCATCAAAGTTTCCTGGACTTGATGGATGGTCAAGAGGCGTTGGCGCGGAATTTGTTTGAGCGTGTGGACTGGCAGCACCCTGAAACGCTCTTTGAAGAAGATTTCGCGAGCGGAGAATACGATATTTGCCCGGAGTGCGGCAGGATGTTCGCTTATTATGGCAGAACAGAGTGCCCGCATTGTCACAAAATATCCTGCGAGGAGGAACGAAGAAGTGAATGACATGGGAAAAATAACGATTCAGATTACAACCCCTCAATTGTTTGACAAATTGCATGTGTTGGCGGCTGAATACTCTGTGTCTGCTGAGTTACTTATCAATGTGGCTGTAAAGCGGTTAGTTGATGACGTTGATTTTATAAGAAATCTTCGGGCCGGCAAATTTGAATTAGAATGATCCGTTACTTACCTTCATTATCGAAGTGAGAAAAGATCGTGCGTAACACTTTGATTGCCAGTTGCTTGCGTTCCAATGGCTGATGATCAGTGATTTGCTTGAACTGTTCGATTATATTGGAATCACTGTCAGATACGTAATCCGCCAGTAAATAGTCAACGCTGACGCCAAGCCTATTGACGAGCCTCACAATAGTATTCAACGTGAGGCTCCGTTCCCCTCGCTCAATTGCCCCCATATATGTATCGGATATGTCTATGGCTTCTGCCAGATCAGCCTGTGTCAAATGCAAGCGTAACCGTTCCTCACGGATTCTTTTCCCTAACCTTTTATAGTCCATACCAACATCCCTCAATGTTTATTGTAGATTGGATGTTCTGAACGATGAAACAGCTATATGGGGTATCTATATTGACGAAATGAGGTAATTGTGTAAATTTCGTAACTGTTCAGTCGCGGTAAAGTTTAAGTGATTTAAAGTCGAAAAAATATATATGTACACGACGAATGAACTGGAAAAACTGGAAAAAACAGAGCTAATAGCGATAGTGCTAAAACTCTCCGAAAAAATCGCGGAACTCTCCGCAAGAATCGCAGAGCTTGAGGTACGCTTGCACCAGAACAGCACCAACAGCTCAAAACCGCCATCAAGTGATGG
>JAISES010000167.1 GCA_031263965.1 Prevotella sp.
CGGATAGCCGACCCACAACCAGCTTGCTTGCTAAACAAAATAAACTCGCATCTAACGATGCTCAGACAGAATTTTGTTTTTAACGCCCGCTTCGCTGTGTGGGTGCCCCGTCTATCCGCTAAGGCCGTCAAGCTGACGCATGACAAGAACAACGAAAGCGATAGGCTATGTTGTGCGCCAGCCCTGCGCCGTATGCTTTACGTTCGGGGGTACCCGTCAGGAGAAAAAGGCGTAAAACGGGATGCCTGTCTGAGCCTGAAAGGCGAAGCAATCCATAGAAGAACAGGGCAACTGTTACTTAATTTACTCAGATGCTACTACTTCAAAAGAACTCGTAAGACGGATATCCTGTGATGAACTACCTACCATTACTGAGAATGTTCCCGGTTCGACGACAAATTGATTCTGTTTGTTCCATAAACCTAAATCTTGTGGAGTAAGAGTAAAACTGATTTCTTTTACTTCACCTTGTTTAAGAAAAATCCGGTCGAATCCGCGAAGTACTTTTTCATAAGTAGTTACCGAACTGTAATTATCCCTGATGTATAGCTGCACAATCTCATCCCCTTGTTTTTGTCCTGTATTTCTTATTTTGAATGAAATATCAATATTCTGTTGTGTGCCGATTTGAGGTTTGTTGACTTTTAAACCGGAATATTCAAATGTTGTATAACTAAGCCCGTATCCGAATGGAAATAGCGCGCCATCGACACGCACTCTCCCTTTTGAATCGGCTCCCGGTTTGAATGGAAATGCATATGGAACCTGTCCTACGGATTTAGGAAATGTTACGGCAAGTTTTCCTCCGGGATTGTAATCACCGAAAAGAACCTGTGATACGGCATTGCCCATAAATTCGCCGGGGAACCATCCATGAACTATCGCCGGAATATGTTTTGCCGCCCAGTTAATAGTAGCTGCACGTCCGTCGATAAGTAATAGCACAACCGGCTTTCCTGTGGCGTATACAGCCTGTAAAAGGTCTTCTTGCCTGCCGGATAAGTTGAGTTCGGAACGTGAGAATTCTTCCCTCACTGTTTTTTCATTTCCGCCAAGTACAACGATAGCCACATCTGAATTTTTTGTTAATACGACAGCTTCATCTATCATACTTTGTTCTTCTGTATCCAAAGGTACACTGTAAAGTTCGCTGTCAGGAAAATTCTTATCTATGATGTCGCAGCCTTTGGCATACCTCACATTCGCTTCAGGCAGATATTCTTTTATTCCCTGATATACACTCTTTATTGGCGCATTAGCGGGGCCATATCTGCAAATAAGTTCCTTTACTTCATCGGCATTCGGCCCGATAACGGCTATATTTTTAAGATCCTTGGATAATGGAAGAACGTTATTCTCGTTTTTCAGCAAAACAATAGATTCCAATGCAGCTTGCAGGGACAATGCCTGATGTTCTTTACTATGTACTATATTATTCACAGTCTTTGCATTCCCTTTGTACGGGTCGTCAAACAGGCCTAGCAGAAATTTTACTTTCAGTACCTCCTTAACTCTTTTATCTACGGTTTCCATAGACACCAATCCTTCCGAGATAGCTTGCCTGAGCGGCAAAATAAAGTCTTGGGGCGGAGTAAAGTTGGTCCGGATATTCATACCCGAAGATATAGCTAATGCAGCAGCTTCTTTTTGATTTTTTACAACATGGTGCTTACTGTGGAGAAATTCTACTGCTTCGCTATCAGATACGACATAGCCTTTAAAGCCCCATTCCTGGCGCAGTATTTCCGTCAGGAAGCGATAGCTGCCTGTTATCGGTTCGCCGTCATAATCGTTATATGAACTCATTACGCCCAGAGCCCCCGCTTCAACAAAAGCTTTCCGGAAAGGTTCGAGAAATAAAGTCCGCATTTCACGCGGAGCAACGTGCGGATCGGTGCGGGTCCCTTCATCCCTTCCACCTACAGGAATACTATATACGGCAAAATGCTTTGGTGTTGCGGCCAATCCGTTCGACTGCAACCCTTCTATCATCTGTTTACCCAGTGTTCCGGTCAAATAAGGATCTTCGCTATAACATTCAACAACACGTCCCCAGCGAGGATCCCGTGAAATGTCGAGGATAGGGGAATATATATTCGTATACCCTAATGCAATTGCTTCTTTTGCTGTTACATCTGCTATCCGGCGGATCAACCGGGGATTCCAGGTTGCTCCCTGTCCACACTGCGCAGGGAACATTGTCGCACGCTCATGGCATAGTCCTCTTATACCTTCATTGGTATAATCTACCGGAATTCCCAATCGGGTTTCTTCTACAAACCAACGTTGTATGGCCTGTCTGTTTTCTATACTTTTTTCATAAGGAAAAGATACCTGAGAGCCCAATTTGCCTATTCCGTTCGCTTGTTCGTCGATGTTTCCTATCCCATCTTTCCAGACCTCGTTTTTCCATTCCCGTGTAGGGGATATATCTTTCAGTACTCTGCCCGAACCGTAAAGAGTGGCTAACTGACATGTTTTCTCTTCCAATGTCATTTGCGATAATAAATCTTCTACTCTTCTGTCAATATTGGCTGCCGGATCTTCGTAGACATCTTTTTTCCCGTCTTTATTGAAGTCTATCCATCCGTTTTTATAAATGGGTTGGGACTTTTGTGCCTGTGTAAATAACGATATGCCGCAACATATAACGAGGGATAATAATGCTTTCTTTCTGTTTATCATAGAGTTCATCTTGACTTTTTTAAATTAGAAACTGTTTGAACTTTACCGGAAAATATTAGAAATTGTTTCTAAGCAAAGATACAATAGAAAAGAGATAATTCCTCATTTATCTGTAGCAAAGAGAGGATTAAAGAAACGGTTTCGAAATGATCTACTCCTTCTTATAAACAGTTTGCAGGCGTTTATTGTTATTTATTTCAATATTTAACAGATATTCTGAAATCTCTTTCTTCTTTTTCCGGTCGGCATAGGTCTTTTCTTCCTTTACAGGCAGTGTTACAAAATAAACACCTTTGTTATCTGCTATAACGTCTATGGAGTCAATAACCGGCGTATAAAAAATACTCCGTAGCTTGTTTTTCCCGAGTTCCGATTTAATGGATTCCATAATATTTTTTGAAGACTGATTTTGAGCATCATAAAATTTTGCCAATGTAGGAACCATCCCCTTCGCCAAATCTTTTTCATCTCTATCCGACAATGATTTGAAGAAACCGGCAATTACCTTTTTTACTTGGGTGAGTTCTTCCTCCTCTACCGGTCTCAACCGGCTCAAATAATCATATCTCTCCCGGGCTTTTGCCTGATATTCTCCCTCGAAACGGCCTATCTTTACATTTTCGAGATAAGCAAGATAGCTGTCAGTTGTATTACCGTTCACAGTCTCCAGCCAGCTAAGGGAATCTATTAAATGGCGAATTTCCCTTGTATAAGGGGTTTCGGGATGATCGGTCAGGAAAGAAAACAAGGCGTCGACATCGTTTGTCTTGCGGAGATTCTCCCATTCCTTCTGCTCTTTTCCGCGCAATTCAACTATTTTAGATCTGGCGTCTTCGCCAAACCTCCCATCAGGATATTGACGCAAATATCCGGAATAGCCCTGCGGGGTATTTTCTTCTATACACCGGTTCCAGTATCCGGCTTCAGTTTCTCTGGCATTTTTATCTTGTAGATAAAGATAGAATCCTGCCCCGCCAATAAACAAGACCAGGGCAAACGCGGCTATAAAAAACGCCTTTCTTTTTTTATTGCTTTTTTCGATATAAACAAACGTAACTTGGTCGCCGGATGTTTCTAATTCTTCTTC
>JAISES010000180.1 GCA_031263965.1 Prevotella sp.
ATTCTATCAGAACTAATTGATTCCTTATTAAAAAAAAGTAATATAAATAGATTTTTATTCCCTCCTAAAAGTCCCCATATTAATATGGAAAAATACGCAATTGCATATCGAGGCAATAAAAACTCTAAAGTTACGATGTATATAATATCCGATTTTGATTGCGGTAAATGTATTGAACACCATTCGACCTACAATTCAATTTATAATAAATATAAAGATAGAGTGAAGTTTGGATATGTTAATTATTCAGGCAACCCATCACCCCTTATTATAGCAAGTGAAAGTTTCAATAATCAAGGTAAATTCTGGGAATTCCATGATACCGCTTTCAATATTGACGTCATGATAGATTCAACAAGAATTTTCAGAATAGCAGATAGCCTTCAGGTAAATATGATGCAATTTACGAATGACTTCAATTCTACAGAAATAAGAGACAAGATATCGCAAAACTTTATAGGCATTGAAAATGCCGGAATATATGCCACACCGACAATTATTATAAATAACCGCTTGTTATTCAACTCGGCCTCATATGACGAAATTGCCAAATTAATAGACACAGAATTAAGCAAACAATGACTAGATTTACAGTTCTTATATTTTTTATCTTTACATGCTGCTCTTTATTTTCACAAAGCAGCAAAGTAATTCATGGGAAGATAAAAGATGCTGTTACAGGAGAAGACATTATCGGAGCTTCAGTACTTGTAAAAGAAAGTAACACAGGAACTTTCTCTAACAACTACGGCTTTTACTCTCTATCTGTTCGGGTTGGAGAAGTGGACCTGAGATGTGCATTGCTTGGATATCAGGAGTATTCATCACCAGTTATATTAAAAAACGATACAACTATAAATATACTGTTGACACCTCAATCAAAGTATCTGAACGAAGTATTTGTCTATGCTACAAAAGCGAAGTCAATCGGGCAATACAATCTGTCGGCACAACAGATAAAGCAAGTGCCTGCTATTGGAGGTGAGCCTGATGTTATGAAAGCCTTGCAGATGTTACCCGGTGTAATGAGTGGAAATGACGGGGCAAACAACCTGTCCGTCCGGGGCGGTTCGCATTGGCAGAACCTTGTTATTCTGGATGAAGCGATAGTTTATAACCCGAACCATGCCTTGTCATTCTTTTCGGTGTTCAATTCGGATGCGGTTAATCATGTGGATTTATATAAATCTTACATACCCCCGTCCTATGGCGGACGCTTATCATCCGTGATGGATATACGTATGAATGAAGGTAATAATAAGCAATTCGAAATGAAAGGAGGTATAGGTTTATTAGCCTCAAGACTAACATTGGAGAGTCCTGTTGTAAAAGACAACGTTTCTGTTATTGTGTCGGGACGTTATGGTAATCCGGGTAAAATCATTGATCTGATGGATAAGTCTCAGTTATTCGGAAATAAAATAACAGACCTGAGTGGTACGGAGGTCGATTTCTATGATGTGAATGCAAAAATAAACGCACAGATAAATGACAAAAACAAAGTATATCTTTCATTTTATAATAGCAAGGATAATTTCAAAGCCACAGCATTGATTGACGATTATTCTATGAATTGGGGCAATACTACAGGAACCTTCAGATGGAACAGTATTGTAACGGATAAAATAAATATGACCAATACACTCTGTTACAGCGACTATTTTTATAAGTACAAACACTTTGCGGATGGCCGTAATTACAAGTGGGATTCTCGCATGGAGTTATATTCATTTAAGAATAACTGGGATTATTATTTATCAAACCGCATAAATATAATAGCCGGATTGAATGTGGACTATTTCAGAACAGAACCGGGTAGGATCAATAAGATTAACGAGCAGTCGAATATCGAGCCTTACAGCATGGAAGAACGCAAGAGCGCAGATATAGACGTGTATGCGGAATTAAGATATAAAATCAATGACTTCTGGAATATAAACGGGGGACTAAGGTATAGTGCGAATCATTCCTACGAAAACGACTGTCTGAAAAAGAAAACGTACTTTAATCCCGAACCCCGGTTCGAACTGGTGTATTCGCCGGATAGAATCAACATTTTCTCGGCTGCTTTCAACATGACCAGCCAGAATATGCATCTGCTTAGTAATTCATCGGTGGGAATACCTTCGGACATCTGGATTCCCGTTAATGAAAAACTAAAGCCATCGACATCTTATCAGGCATCGTTAGGATATAAGCGCAATATATTAGATAAAGGATATACCTTTTCTGTGGAAGGTTATTACAGGAACACTAGAAATATTGTGGATTATACGGATAACGCCGATATCTTCCTGAACAATAAAATAGAAGACCAATTGGAAAAAGGGTGGGCTGACAGCTATGGGCTTGAACTATATCTATCAAAAGATTTCGGGAATTTGACAGGATGGATAAGCTACACTCTATCCAAATCAAAGAATCATATAGAAGCTGTAAATAACGGTAAAGGTTATGTTCCTGTATACGACAGGCCTCACGACCTGAAAGCCTCCCTGTCCTGTCAGCTACACCCCAACTGGAGTGTATCGGGCGCTTTTACCCTGCGTTCGGGAATGAATGTTACATTGCCTGTCAGTTCGTTTGTATACCAAGGTGTGGTTTTTTATGAGTATTCGCAGCGCAACGGCTACCGGGCACCGATGTATCACCAACTGGACTTTTCCGTTTCTTACAGACCAAAAACAAAAAAAAGGTGGAAGTCGGAATGGATACTGGGTGTAATGAATGTCTATAACCACAAAAATGTATTCAGCATGTATGCCGGAAGGGATAAGCGCGATATCAATAAAACCAATGCAACAAAGATGTATCTCTACGGTATATTGCCATCGATATCTTACAATTTTAAATTCTAGCATATGAAAATGAGATTAATTATAACAGGAGCGGCTATATTCTTCCTGCTGGGTTGTGTAGAGAATATGGATATAAATGTACCGGAAAAGGATCTGGGAAGGATTGTTATCGAAGGGGAGATAACAGATGATGAGCCGCCATATTTCTTCAGGGTAAGCAAAACCGTCAGGCTGAATGGGAACTATAATCCGGGAGTAAGCGATGCATTGGTCATACTGGAGGATAACGAGGGGGTAAAGGATACTTTACAGCATGTGAAAAGGGAAGCATTTGGGTATTATGACTGGTACTACTGCCTCCTTATCTATGACAATAAGTATAACAACCGCAAAGACACTGTTATTGTACCTGAGCTTTTAGACAATACTGTTCCCGAAGATTTTGCAGAAGGTTTATTCGTAACAAATAAAATCAGGGGAAAACAGAAGAACATGTACACTCTTACCGTAAAATACGGGGATCAAACGTTTTCAGCATCGGAACAGATGCCTGAGAGAACGGTAATCGATTCATTGTGGTTAGCGGAAAAGGCTAACGAAAAGGAGGGTTCGCAGATAACACCTTTCCTTAACTTCAGGAATGACCCGGCAAAAGAGAATTACTACCTTTTTTCGTTCAAAAGGGTGGGCTTAGAGGATATGCTTCAGCAGGACAGGCGTATCTGGCCTTTCTCTATTGTGGAGGACAAACATATGCCCGAAAATGTTATGGCATTCAATCCCAATGACGGAGAGTCTGTCAGGGGCTACGCGGATGGCTCCTTGTATTTTATCTACGATACGGCAATAGTACGGCGAGGGACAATATCTAAGTCATGCTATGACTTTTATTCTGATTTAATACAGCAAATGCGATACGACGGCGGTGCTTATACACCTGCCCCATCCACAGGAAGAAGCAACTTTAGCAACGGGGCTTTGGGATATTTTAGAACGATAGCCGTATCTGAAAAGAGAATTAAGAATGAATTTTATAAATAAACAATAATTAATACCACAGCTATGAAGAATTTACTATTATTACTGCTACTATCGTTTTCGATATGTGCCCATGCACAAACAATCAGACATGGTGTTGTTGTCGGGATATCCGACAGTTGGCTGAATATAATGGATTATCCCGATGGAGGTTTTGGACTGCCTTCAGGTTTTGAAAATGAAAAATGGAAAGCAAGACCATCTTTCAATCTAGGTTATCAGTTAAAGTTTGACATAAAAGAACGGTATGTATTAGATGCAGCATTATTGTTCAACTCAAGAGGTGTACATGCAAATGTTATTGAATTCGACATTGAGAAAGTAAACGAAACAAAACGTTTCAATGCTATAGCATTAAACGGGGTGTTTAATTATAAAATTTGGAAAGGTATCCGGATTGGAGCGGGAGTAGAACCAACATTCTACTGGAATACTAAGTATTGGGATAATCTAAAAAAAACGGCATTCGATGTTCCGCTGGTAGTAAAGGCAGGATACGACTTTGACTTTATGGAAGTATCCTTATCCTACAAACATGGATTAAGTCCTATAATAGAAGGTGTGGGCCATGCTTTTGAGGCAAAAACCAGAGACGTTCAGTTGTCGGTATTTGTGCCTTTGGGTAAGCTTGGGTTGTAACATAACAAAGAGGGAGATTTCGAAATCTCCCTCTTTGTATGCTTGAAAAGTAGGATCAGTTATACCATTTTATATAGTAATCTGTATTTGTATCCCAAATAACGACACCTCTGAATCTTTCCTTGCGCCCCTTAACCATCCTAGATTCCATAACTGAAGATCTATGTGTGTGTATATTTGCATAATTTATATTTCCACCATTTTCATCATCGATACTGATATATCCATCATAGCCACTAGAGTCATTTGTTAATACTCCATACTTGAACGGAAGGCCAAAGTTTCTGGAGCCTTCACTAAATCTCCATGCCAATCCTGTGTTGCCACCAAAATAACATTCTCCGACCCAACCTCCAGAATTCAAAAGACCTCCGATTTCAGTGATTGCATTTCTATTGCCATGATCTTCATCATCGTGATATCTATATACTATGTCAAAATCTTCAAGTGGCCCCCCTAGAATCATTTCGGTAGGTCTGAAAGTAGTTAACAACAATACACCTCCTCCATAGTGATATATTTTTACTTGAGAGTAAGAAGTTTTATAATGTCCGGGCACTAAACAAAAGGACCAGTCCATATTCTTATTTCCATCTGCACATGATGCTCCCGAATTGAATGTGTTAGTCCAACCCCCATCTTCATTATCCTGATGATACTTAGGGTTCGCTGAATAATATCAACCAACTGATTTTCATAAAAATAGGCCTGTAAATATTTCCTTGTTTTGGGAAAAAGAGGTATATTTGAGTGTTAAAAGCAATTTTTATGAAGTACA
>JAISES010000353.1 GCA_031263965.1 Prevotella sp.
GAAAGAACCCGATCGTTGAGGCGTATGGGTAAGACAGCATTCGGATGCACCTGGCGTTTAAACTCATTGATAGAGTTTTTAAACAAAATAATGATCCTGACTATTTTTATACCACCGGCTGTAGATCCGGCACATGCTCCGGTAAGCATAAATATGACAACTGCAAACTGATAAAAAGAGCCCCAGTTGATGAAATTATCGGTAGCAAAACAAGTAGTTGTTACCATCGATACAACCTGGAATAACGAAGTCCTGAAAGCTTTTTCGACACCGCCGATTTTACCGGTAGAATAAAGTCCGACAGCGATGATAGCTACAAAAATCAATATAATGGAAACATACCATTTAAACTCTTCATTTTTGAATAGCTTCCCTGAACTTCCCTGTAATAAATAGTACAACAATGTAAAATTGACTCCGCCGATAAACATAAAGACGGTAACTACATATTCTACATAAGCCGAATCCCAATAGGCAATACTTGCCTGCTTAGTGGAAAAACCGGCGGTAGAGATCGTTGTAAAAGCATGGCAGACCGAATCAAATAAACCCATAGGCCCGGCCCAGAGTAAAAGAATAAGAATAACAGTAAAAAAGGCATATACTAACCAAAGACGTTTGGCGATCTGGGAAAAGCGTGGGCGAAAACGGTCATATCCGATCCCTGTAACTTCGGCATCGTACATCACAGATGCATTGCCTCCCATCGGTAAGATGGTAGCAACAAAGACCACAATTCCCAAACCTCCCATCCATTGAGTAATACTCCTCCAGAAAAGCAGCCCTTCGGGCATCGACTCTATATCTGTGAGAATTGTCGCTCCGGTGGCTGTAAACCCCGATATTGTCTCAAAATATGCATCACATATATTAGATATGGAATGGCTGAAATAGTATGGCAACATACCAAATGCCGAAAGAATGATCCACGATATGGCAACGACAAAGAAACTCTCCCGTTTACCGATTGGACGCGGCATATCTTCTGTCCCTAAGAAACGGATAAGTACACCGGCGAAGAAGGTGACGGTAGAACCGATCAATAATGCATCGCCTGAAAATTCACGCAGATAAAAGGAGACAACAGTCGCCGCCATCATAAACAAAGACTCTATGATGAGCAGGAAACCGACCGTCTTTAATACAAACCGATAATTAAAATTTCCCACGGCGCTTTAATGAAAAAGTTTTTCGGCTTCGCGTAACGAATCTTCCAGGCAGAATACTACCACATGGTCGTATGGCTCTATCAATGTAGCCCCATCTATCATCATCGGCTCGCCATTGCGAATAAGGCCGCCCAATGTAACATTCTCAGGCAATACTATCTTTTTTACCTCTTTCTTCGTAATCCGTGAATTCGGATGGGCCACTATCTCCGCCACATCCGCATTAGCTATCGTGAGCGACTTCACCTTCGATACATCGGCGCTCAGCAAGAAACGGTAAATATTACTCACCGTAATCAGTTTTTTATTGATAATAGAACCTATATCGAGATTCTCTGCCATCTGCATATAATCCATATTTTCTACCTCGGCCACTGTTTTGCGCACGCCGAAGTGTTTTGCAGCCATACAAGCTAAAATATTGGCTTCGGAATTACCTGTCACCGCCACAAAGGCATCGACTTCATTAATGCCTTCCTGCAATAAAAAATCAGCGCTGCGCCCGTCATTATGAAAGACCGTAACATTTTTCGGCAGCCTTTCCAACAGTTGATAGGATTTTTCCTTATCCAGTTCCAAAAGCTTTATATTAACATTATCGGGAAGATACTGGCAAGTACGTATAGCAATACGGCTACCTCCCATGATCATAACATTCTTCACTTCAAATCTGGATTTTCCTGCCAATCCGGGCAGTTCTTCCACATAGTCTTTAGTAGTAGTAAAAAACAAAATATCCCCCGATAAAATCTGATCGTTCCCCGTAGGGATTATTGTTATATTGTTTCGTTTGATAGCAACAATGTGAAATCTTTTTTCTTCACGTCCCAATTCATACAGGCGCTTATTCACAAGTACGGAATTCTCCCTTATTTTGATGCCTGTAAGTATAATATTGCCATCGCTCAATTCAATCCATTGCCGTGCCCACGGACGCTTCAGCGCAGAAACAATCTCTTTTGCCGCCAACATTTCGGGGTAAACCATCGAATCGACACCCAACTTGAGGAAGAATTCCTTGTTCTTTGGTAATAAATATTCGTAGTTGTCTATACGGGCAAATGTTTTTTTCGCTCCCAAATTAGTAGCAAGCAAACAAGCTGTAACATTGACGGATTCGTCGGGAGTAACGGCAATAAAAAAGTCGGCCTCCTGCACTTCTACTTCCATCAGATCTTTGAGAGAAGTGCACGAACCGGTCATAGTCATCATCTCCATATTCCCGCCTGCAAAGCTGAGCTTCTCTCTATCGGCATCCATCAACACGATATCCTGGTTTTCTGCCGACAACAACTTTGCCAAATGTGTACCTACTGCGCCTGCACCTGCTATTACAATCCTCATCTTATTTTTTACAACTATTTGAGTTATACTAAAATAATTTCTTACACAATCCTTTCTAATTCAGCTATCCAATTATTAAATCGTGGACATTTTTCTCTAATTATCAACAAACCTATTTCATCGGCCAAATATGCGCCGTCAAGCCCTTTTTCGTATTCAGGCAAATACTTCTTTAGTCTATCGGATGGAGCCGTAGCACTACCATCATTAATATCCTCAAGATTAGACGAGTATTGTGCTATTACTTTTTCTATTTCCAAAAAATTATTGCCGGCTCCGGCAAATGTTCTTTTCAATATTTCTAACGATGCAAATATGAAGCACTCAAATTCGTGCCTTTGTATATAAGGAATAAAACGGGATGATAAAGTTGTATCTATCCCCTGTTTCATCCCTACTTGCATACTATCCGGGTCTTTTACATTATAGTTTGGATAGTTAGACGGGAGCCGGTACAAATCAATGAAAGTAGTCACGTATGCTCCTGTATCCTGTCTCAAGTGAGTTTCAATTTCATTTTTCAACTTACCCCAAGACACAATTCCTCCATGAGATGTTTTTATAAGAGGAGTATATACTGTAATATTTTTATCTGAAAAGTAATTTTTCAACATAACATCACAAAACTCTTTTTCCGTTTCTCCTTCACAAATAATAATAAGCCTTTTCATTTCTCGTTCATTATTATCTGTTTGGAAATCCTTTACTTAATATATTTTGCCGCCACATATCGCCAATCATGTAATCATTCTTTAGCCATTCGGATAATTCGGATTCTTGTAGGCGATTAAAGACAGATTCTCCGTCAATATTATCGACAGTAATAACCTCTTCTGCTGAAAAATTATTTACCAACTCAACAGATTGGGTCGAGAGTATAACTTGTTTGTTCTCTTGACGTGCATAAGAACGCACTAACCCTGCTAATTTATTGATAGCAAAGGGATGAAGCCCAAGTTCCGGCTCATCGATAATAATAACGGCAGGAGGGTCAGGCTGCAAAAATAAAGTGGCAAGAGCAATGAAACGGATAGTACCATCAGATAGGTCGGAAGCGCCATATAGATTTTCGCTAAATTTGTCACGCCACGCTAAAAATATTTTATCCCCATTGGGAACTAATTCAAAATCTTTAAAATAGGGTGCAACGGATTGGATTACTTTAACAATCCTATTATAAACAATCTCATCATCAGTTTTTAATTTATATAAAAATGCAGCCAAATTACCACCTTTGCTTTGTAAAGTCCTATTATCAATAACTTTACAATCACTATTGAATGGAGAATTAACCCCTGTATCATGAAAATGATATACTTTGAGACCATTCAAATATGAGTTTATATATTTTGCCCTATAAAGACCTGAAGTTCTCACTTTAAGTTCAGTTGAAGAATCAGCTATATCGCGGGGTACACTTTCATACCACAAGCTTTCAGATTGGACAACAAAAGTCTTATTTTCAACTTTGAGGCAAAAATCATAAGCGTTTTTGGCGTCATCAAAACATAATTCTGTAAATATAGACTCTGTTTCTTTACGTCCATTATGAAGAACTGTATCTATACCTCTTCCTGTAACAAATGACTTTAATTCACCATCATAGGCTGTTTTTAGAAAATTGAAAAAAGAAATAAAATTACTCTTTCCTGCACCATTTGCTCCAATCAGCACATTTATGGGCATTAGATCCAATTTGAGGTCTTTTATAGACTTATATCCTTTTATCTTAATATAATCCATAGTTAATATTTTTTTCTTATTCTACTTCAGCCGGTTTTGTTTTCTTATTCAACGCCATCTGCAATTGCTTAGCAAGTCCCGCCACATCTATTCCAC
>JAISES010000453.1 GCA_031263965.1 Prevotella sp.
TATCTGTAACTAAGGATGGTTGTCGGGTTTAGCAGGAATGAATTTCCGTTGACAGGCGGCCTTTCCAGATAGTTTCTTTTAGCTGTTATATTGTGAAAGAACAGCTTTCCTTTCCAGCCTTGTGATACAATAAAAATACAGTTGTCTCCCATAGCCGAGAAAGTCCGGACCATTTGGAGAGAGTCATTCCATTCTATTGTAACAGAGTTGATTTTTGCATCATAGTCCGGAAGTTTTTCCACAGCCGCAATCGTATGGCTGAATTTCCCGTCTTTTGTGTAGCAATGGTATCCGAAGTAAGAATCTCCGGCAATAATGTGATTGCCGGTGAAATATACCCGCGAATTGACCCCTCTGCTGCTCGAGGCCCAATTGTCGGAGCTGACTGTTACATTAGCATCTCCAAGAAAGCCTCCATTTGCCGGATCAAGCGGATGTTTTAACTTTACATATTTTACTTTCGAGTAAAATTGAGCCAGATCCAGATCCCTGGACTCTTTCGATGACGCCAGATCTATAATCACCGGCAGATTCGCAGGGTCGATGCTTCTGGTTCCCTTGTATTTTATTCCTTTAGCCGGAATAATAGTGTCTAATACTTCTTCTGTTTCGAAGATCGCATTCAATTCTGCCTTTTTCTGAATATCGGCATCTTCCAGAGTTTGTTTCTTTTTACCTCCGCAGGAAACAAGCAAAAAGATGATGCATAATAGAAATGTAATCTTTTTCATCTGTATATAATTTTGATTTTAGTTTCATAATTATTCGCTTCTTAATGATTCAATAGGATTCCGGCGGGCTGTGAGAGTTATCTGTACACCGATTATAATTGCAGTAACCAGTATTATAAAAGCAGGTATTCCCAGGAAAATCCACCAGCTTAAGGATGTGCGGTATACATAGTCCTGTATCCACCGGTTCATAACAAGATAGCATATAGGAATCGAAATAACCGCCGAAATGATCGCCACCAGAGAAAATTGCCTGATAAACAGGATTATAATATCTTTCATCTCTGCCCCGTTAATTTTGCGGATGGCAATCTCTTTTGTCCGTTTTTCGATCATAAAAGACACCATGCTGACAATACCCATTAGCGAGAGTAGAAACGAGATAATGGAAAATGCAGTCAGCATGTTTGCTGTTCTTAACTCGCCGGCATACATTTTGTTGTATTCATCCTCCACAGGGTGATACATTACAGGCCGGCCGGCATTACCTCTCGCCTGGTTATACATCTCTTTGTACTTGCCCAGGATATATTTTAGGGTAGCCTGCTTATCTTTTCCCGTCGTCTTTACGTATACATTAAAGCTTTGTTCGGGATTGAAACTGATAATCAGAGGCGTAACTTTTTCTTTTAACGGTTTGAAGTTAAAATCCCTGACGATTCCTATTATTTTACCTTTTTGTCCCCATCCGTAGGTAACAGTAATTCCAATGGGGTTTTCTACCCCCATCAGTTTCTTGAATGTCTCATTAATTACAATATTATAGGACTCTCCTTTTGTATCTTGCCACCAGCTTAGTCCCGCAGGGATAAACTCACCTTCGATAACTTTTAACCCGAACGTATTTGCATAGTGAGAATCACATGATATTTCTGCAAACTCGATCTTCTTTTCGTTCTCGCTGCTGCCTTCCCACGATATTCCGCTATATCCGTAGTTCGCATTGTAGGGAGGGCACATAGCTATGGAGGCATCAATTATATTGGGATTTTCTTTTTTTATTACTTGTATAAAGTCTTCGGCCTGATACCACAGACTGGACTCGAGTATAATAATATTTTCTTTGTCGACACCGGTATCAGCATTAAAGATCGCGTTGATTTGCTTGTACATGATCAAAGTACAGGTCAGAATAGAAATAGACAAGAAGAATTGCAGCCCGATAAGCACTTTGCGGAATCCTTCGCGCGATCCGGTTTGCGAACCGCCTCTCATTACCCTGACCGGATTAAAAGATGACAAATAAAATGCGGCATAGCCTCCGGCCAGCAAACTAACCACTATGCAGAATATAACGGTAATCAGAATAGTGTAAAAATCAAATTCGAATGAAATTTTATTCCCCATAGCTGAGCTAAAGTCGGGAAATAATATCTTCATAAAAAACATAGCGATGATAACTGCAATCAAAGTGATAACAAACGATTCGGCCAGAAATCGTGCGATCAGTTGTCCCCTGGTGGAACCTGTGACCTTGCGTATCCCTACCTCCTTAGCCCTGCTTAAAGCCCTGGCAACAGAGGTATTCACATAATTAATGATGGCGATAACCAGTATCAGGAAAGAGGCCAGCGAAAACAGGTATATTTGTTTTATATCTCCATAGTCTGATCCTGAAGCGATTTCTTTAGGCGAACGCAGATGAACGTCCGTTAAAGGTTGATATACAAGCCTTGTATCTTTATCCTTATTCAGCATATCGAGAGAAAGATTTGACAACGACGCTTTGGACGGATCAAATTTTGCATTCTGGTCGATCATTATATAGTGGACTCCACTCACCTGATGGCCAAATGGATCAAGAATGTCAAATTTTACATGCGTGTTATCCGGTATTTTTACAACGGCCTCTATCGTACAACTCAGGATTACTCCGAATGTAACCGTTTTACCAATAGCCGATTCGTTGCCAAAGAATTTCTTAGCTGTTTGCTCCGACATAATGCATCCCCTTTTTTTTACGACACTTGCAGGGTCACCCTCTATATATTCGTAGGAAAACATCTTCAGAAAATCGGTATTGCACGATACATAGTCGGCCATAATGCCTTCTGCTTCTCCGTAGACAAAAGGAAGCCTTTCGGTTGAAGTGGATGTCGCTGCCTGTATTTCGGGAATGGCGCTTTTCAACTTATCTACAATCGATGGTCTGATCATAATGGAAGAATATGGTCCGGTTTCCCGTTTTTCTTCTTTTAGTACGCGATATATCCTGTCTGCGTTCGGATAACAATTTTCATAGCTTAATTCAAACTTTATCCAAAAAATCAGAAGGAGGCAGCATGCAACTGCAACAGACAGCCCCAGTATATTAACGATGGAGTATCCCTTATCCCTGAACAGGCTCCGGAATGTAATTTTCAAATAATGCTTAATCATGGTAGTATCGTTTTGGTTTTTATTCTGATTTTAATACTTCTGCGGGATTTCTCCGTGCTGCCGCTATTACTTGCGAAAGAACAGTCAATATCACAATAGCAAGCGTGGATATTAGTACGAGTATAAACATCCAGGGTTCTATATTTATCTTATATACATATTGCATCAGCCATTGGTGCATAAAATAGAATGCAACGGGTAAAGCAATTACATTTGCGACAATCAATATCCGTGAATATTCGAACAGGAACATTCTGATAATATCTCCGGTAGTAGCCCCGTTGACTTTTCTAATTGCAATTTCCCGCTTACGGCGATCCATATTTGACGATGAAATGGAATAGATCCCGAAAATAGCGATAACAATGCACAGAACGGCAAGCACAGAGAAAAGCTGCAAGCTTGCGTTTTCCGACTTATTCATATCATGGAGTATATCATTTACGATTTCTATCTTGGGTACTTCCGGATCGCCGGCGGATGCGTATTTTGCAAATATATCCTTCATGGCTTTGATTGCCTCCTGTTCTTTTCCGGTTTCCACTTTTGCATAATTATAGACTCCCTTCCACTGAGATTTAGACATCATTTGTAGTAAGATAACCGGATAGGTCTTGTTTTGCAGACTTGTAATATGAAAATCTTTTATCACGCCGATAATTTCCATTTCTTGTTTTCCGTACTCTCCACTACGCGATATAATATTTGGACGAGGAAGTAATATTTTTTCTCCTATTACATTTTCTGTATTCATCAGTTTACGGAAACTCTCGGTCACTACCGCTTTATCGGCGCGTTTATATTGGCTTCCGCCATAAGTGAATTCTACAAGATCCGCATCAGTAAACATGTGTCCTTCGAGTATTGGTATTTCAAATGTATTTATAAAATTGTTGCCTACTTCATCGCTAATAAAAGGTTGTCCGATTTCAGTCCCGTTTATTTCTGCATTTCCAACATTGAAATTAGGTTCCTTTTTTATTTCAAAAATGCCAGTATTGGTAAACTGTTTTACTATCGGCAGTTGTGCAATATCTTTTGAAATGTTTTCCTGCTCTTTGGCATTCATCGTTATTTTTATCAACCCTTCGCTATTAAAGCCCCAGTCGAAACTATTCATCAATGATACCTGACTGTGGAAAACAAGCGCCGACATCATAAAAAATACACAAATAGACAGTTGAATGCAGATACTTATCTTTCTCAGGATTCTATAATTAGCAGCTTTTCCTGATGACTGCGTCAATGTGGAGAAACGGGCGAGTTTTATTTCGGACAACAGACAGAAAATAAACATTAACATAAACGTTACAGCCGACACAATGAGATATTTTATAAATATATCCGGCTGGGCGATGTGTGTCTCAAACCTTTGTTCGAAAACCGGAATCACCTGGATCAGCAAGATGATTCCTACTATAAAGGCAATCAGTAATTGCAGATACAATTCTGTCTGAAACAGTTTTACAATGGAGAAATTACTTGCTCCCACCGTTTTGCGAAGTTTTATTTCCCTGCTTCGGCGGAGCATCCGGTTTATATACAGATTCAAAAAATTGAACAGGGCGCAAAACATTAATAAGAGTCCTGCTCCAACAAATGTGCGGATATAATCGATATTGAAAGATATGTCTGATCCGAGTGTATGTCGTACTTCTGTAATATTAGCTATTTTAAGCGCCAGATTTTCGTTATGTTTATTATCTATCGCATAGTTTTGCAATTTTTTCTCAAAGGCTTTTACATTAGCTTGTTTATTGAGCAAGACAAATATTTTCTGATGCATCATGATCCATAATTTATCAGCGGCCTTCAGAGAGTGAAACTTACGATCCAATATGTCCTGCCTGAATCCTTCTCCATGAAAGTTAGAATTGGCAGGAAGATTTGCCATTACCGCTACTATTGTCAAGGGCTCATTATAATTGAATCCTGCCATGAACTTTGTACCAATGGCGTCTTCGGGTGAAGCCCAGTATTTGCGCGCAAAATCTTCTGTAATTATTAAATCTTCGACAGAATGGAGCAAACGGTCGGTTTGTCCTGCTATAATGGTAGGGGGGAATAATTCAAAGAAGTGTTCATCCACAAACTTGAAATCAAGTTCCCCTAAATCTTTTTCATTCCATTTGACAGGATTAGGATACTGAATGTAATATATTGCTAAATTTTCTACTTCGGGAAATTCCTGAGTCAGTTTTTCGCCTAAAACCATTGGCAGCAGGGCCGTTTTTTTCCCTGTCTGTTTATCAACCCCATATACTTCAAATATGTGTTTTGAGTCGGGATGAAAACTATCATAGGAAGTTTCGTATTTTAACCAATTGTATCCGATAGTAAAGAAAGAAATACCAATGGACATTCCGATAATACCTGTCAGATTCTGAATTTTATATTTCCAGAGGTTCCTTAAAGTTATTTGTAGATAGTGTCTTATCATAACGGTCAGTTCTTATTTCAGTATTAGTTCCTGTACATCGCCAAAATTATCGTAGCCCGAAATGATGACTTTATCCCCTTGTTTTAGTCCGCCTAAGACTTCGTATTGAAGAGGATTCTGGCGTCCTATCGTTATGTTTGTGCGGACGGCCCTGTCTCCCGAATCGTTCAGCCTGAATATCCATTGTCCTCCCGTCGATTGGTAAAAGTTCCCTTTGCCCATCACCAGGGCGTCTTCGGGTTGCCCCAGCTCTATTTGTATCCGGTAATTTTTCCCTATCCGTATATTATCGGGCATCCCGTCTACAAAAACAAGATCGACCTCAAATTGCCGGTCTTTGATCTCCGGGTTTATCTTTGTTATTTTCAATCCGTATTTTTTACCCTGATAAGTAATACTCGCAGGCAAACCGATAGCGATACGGTCTATATAGTATTCGCTTACTTTCGTGCTGATTTTGATGTCTTCTATTACTTTCAGTTCGCCTATACTGCTTCCGGCAGTAATCCGTTCTCCGGGGATTACGCTCATAAAGCTGAGTTGCCCCGAAACGGGGGCTCTCACAATCAGATTCTCCAGCCGTTCACGGCTACGCAAATACTTCTTTTCTTCGCGGTTCAGGTCGGTTTTCATCAGGTCGGTTTGAATTATATTCATCAGCGAATCGTGTTTCAGTTCATCAAGCAGCAACTTCGCATTTTTCTGATTAAAGTTATAATCATCTGAAGCAACTTCCAACTGAGCCTTGCTTTTTATTCCTATCCGGTATTCTTCCCTGTCGAGGTTGTACTGTTTTCCAAGCCTTTCCAGGTCATATACGGTCTTCAACGTATTTCTTTTCAACTCTGAGGATTTTCGTCTCATTTGGAGCGATTTTTCTTCATACGATACTTGTTGTTTATCCAGGTCGTCGCGCTCATCCCCGATAGTCCTTATAAGTTCAGGATTATTCAGTATTAATATAGTATCTCCTTTTTTCAGCATGCTCCCTTCTTCGGCCACAATGCGGTCTACCGTTCCGTTCTCAAAACTGTTTAACTTTACCGTAAGCTTTGGCTGTGCAATGCCTTCCACATCCAGATAGTCGAGAAATTTGTCTTGCTTCACTTCCGATATTTGCAAATTATCCAAATCGTACCGGAGCCGCGAACCGCCCAGCGAGGAAATAAAGAAATACAGAAGTACTCCCGCCAATACAACTCCCGTCAATATGTAGTATTTATATTTTTGAACCGGATTTTTCTTTTTTATCGCGATATCCATATCAGTATTTTATTTTAGTAACAATTCGTAATCTTCTGTCAGGGGGGTATCCTTTTCAAAATTGTATAGCGTGAGGCTCTGCAATGTATGATAGAGCGACCAGTAGGTATAAAGAGCATTGATGTAATTCCTGCGGGCGGCGTCTTTTTCCGATATGGCCGTATTCAGGTCGAGGATGGTCGATCTGCCGAGCAGGTACAATTTGCGGGCAACTTCATTTCTCCGGTTGGCTGTGTAATCCGTTTTAGCCGCTACATTTACTTTCGAGGCTTGCAGGTTGAACTGTTTTACTATTTTTATAACATTCAGTTCAAAGTTGTTGCGGTCTTGCTCCACTTGTGCATAGACCATATCCCTGTTCGACTTTGCCACACGCACCTGCCCTCTTCCCCGTCCCCAGTCGAGGATAGGCAAACGGATACCCACCTCTGCATATTGCTGGTTCAAGGGATCTTTATAGGCTGATCTTACTTTATCTCCTGTTTGTGTAAGGCCAAACTGTGCGAATATGTCCGCTTTCAATCCTGTATTGCCTTTTGCATATGCCACAGCGCTTTCGCTTTCTTGTTTGCGGCGTTGCATGCTCGTTATATCGGGACTGTTACTGATTGCCAGTCCCAAAGCCTGATCCTGGCTGATTACCAAATCGGGAATATTTTCTTCTACGACAACCTCTATGATGGAAGCATCTTTAATTCCAAGATAGGAACGAAGTTCCTGCATATAATCGTCCACTTCTATCTGGGCATTCATCATATTGCTTTCTTCGTTCAGCCGGTTAACTTCCAATTGAAGCATTTCGTTCTCGGTTATCGTCCCTATATCGTAACGCCCTTTGGCAAAAGCATATAGAGTATCGGCATTTGCGTAATTTGTCCGGGCTATGTCCAGGTTTGTCTGGGCTTTAGCCAGATTGAAAAACCTGGTAATCGTTCTGACTGACACCAGTTCGAGTGTTTCTACATATTCTTTCTTGGCAGTTTCATATCTTAAAGGTTCGATTCTCCTGTCCCATTTCAATTTATTATAGCCGAATATAGATTGTTCGTAAGCAATTATAACCGGGTTGGTCCTGTATGAATAGGTATCGTTATCTCCAAATAAATCGATCCGCTGTATGCTTGACCTCAAAGATAAAGTTCCTCCGGTAATTGCAATATTCTGGCTTAGCGAAAGGGAGCCGTCTGTGATCAGCTGATTTTGTTGAATAAACTGTGATGTGCCGTCCGGCAGAGTGATAACGTTGATACTATGATTAAAGTTTGGAGTGGAATTGAAAGTCAAAGAAGGCAAATAATTTGCTTTGAAATAACAATAGTTCCAATATGATGAGCGGAAGCTGTGGCGGGCAACCAACACATCGGGAGACTGCCTGCGTGCGATATCTATAGCTTGCAAAAAGGTAAGGCTTATTTTGCTGTCCTGTTGCGCAACACAATTGAAGGTGCAACACAAGAATATTAATATGTAAGTACAGAATCTCATAAGTATTACATTTACTGAATTTTAGTAAATCAAAGATTGTGCCATTCAGGTATTTGATTGATTAATAGCCGTTCCGGTGAATATTAAATAGATTAAATGTTCGCATCCGCACAAAATAATGTTCGCATCCGCACATAAATTACAAATATTAATCCTTACTTTTACAGATAGTTAAGAAACTGTTTGAATTTTATAAGTACTCAATAAAAATTAATACAACATACTCTCTGTCATCCTGAGGAACGAAGGATCCCGTTTCTCCAAAATAAAATATATACGAGATGCTTCCTTCCGTCAGCATGACAAAAACGAAAATAATGTTGCATTAAATTGTTTTCATTACTTAGCTAATTTTTTTATAGTTATTTTCAGATGGATTTTGTTCTTTTTACTTGCAGGTTTAGCCTACTGAACCTCAATGGCTTGCTAAGATATAAATAGCTCTGAAAGAGCGTAATCTATTAGCGTAGGGCAACGCCCTACGACCATGAATGTGAATGAAACGACGCCCTACCCGGGCAGAATCAATGATTCACTTTCTGATTCTGCCCTTTCAGGGCGTCGTTGAT
>JAISES010000501.1 GCA_031263965.1 Prevotella sp.
AAAAGAAATACAGAAAGACCTGAATATTAAACATTTACCAACACATATAGAGTGTTTCGACAACTCAAATATACAGGGTACAAATCCCGTGTCGGCCTGTGTTGTTTTCAAAATGGGGAAACCGTCAAAAAAGGATTACAGGCACTTTCATGTAAAAACCGTAGTAGGCCCCGATGACTATTCCACAATGCGAGAAGTTATATACAGGCGATACCACAGACTGCTCGAAGAAGATAAATCCCTCCCCCAACTGATAGTTATAGACGGAGGAAAAGGACAGTTGAGCGCCGCATGCGAATCGCTGAAAGCTTTGGATATATACGGCAAAGTAGCAATAGTGGGGATAGCCAAACGTCTGGAAGAAATCTATTATCCCGAAGATTCCATACCTCTTTATATTGACAAGAACAGCGAATCGCTGAAAGTTATACAACATCTCAGAGACGAGGCTCACAGGTTTGGAATAACATTCCATAGAAATCTGAGAAGTAAAAGTCAAATTAAATCCGAGCTCGACAATATAAAAGGAATTGGAGACGAAACCAAACGATTACTTCTTAAAGAATACAAAAGCTTAAAAAGAGTAAAACTTGCCAATGATGCCGAACTCGAAAAAATTATCGGCAAACATAAAACTGTTTTATTACGAAATTACTTTACGGAAAACGGGAATTGATATTTTTACTAACTTTGATGCCAATTGATTAGGTAAATATGATTGAAAAAGTAAGTAAAGACCGGATATTATATGCCGATTTATTAAGAATCATCACTATTTTCGCCGTAGTTGTATTCCATATAACTACAAATCGTTGGTATCCGGCGTATACAGAGTCTCTTTCCGAATGGCATGTTATTAATTTTTTTGTGGCATGCCTCCGATGGTGCGTTCCTGTCTTTTTTATGTTAAGCGGAGCTATTTTTCTTGATCCCGCTTATAAAATAACGTTCAAAAAATTATATACAAAAACCATACCGCGGGTACTTTGCGCCCTGATTTTCTGGAGTATAGCCTATAGGTTAATATCGCCTGTAACAGCCTCATTATTAGATATAAAAGAAGTGTCATCCGGTGATTTCCATCGGGTATACAGTGAAATATTCCTGGGTACTCCGTGGCATCATTTATGGTTTTTGTATCCGTTGCTCGCTATGTATATCCTCACTCCCCTACTCCGCATTTTTACAGCAAATGCAAAAAAGGAACACTATCTGTATTTTCTGATACTCTACTTTGTCTTCGGATCGTTAGTGCCAACAATCAATGCACGGTATGATGTAAATATCAGCTTTAGTATAAGCGATTTATATTCTTATACGGGGTATTTCATCGCAGGTTATTTCTTCTCAAAGTATGACTTAACAAAGACCGGGACACGGATATTATATGCATTGGGAATCATCGCTATTTTCGGAACTTATATCATATCTACCATATCGGGACTTGTGCATGGCGGACCGGCAACTCAATACTTCGACCGAACTGCCCCAAACGTCATGTTAGGTGCGTTTTTCGTGTTTGTTTTAATAAAGAATATAGTAAATAATAGTCCCAAAATACTTAAATATCAGAATAATAAGTATATTACTCTATTGGCCGGCTGCGGCTTTGGGATATATTTGATACATGATTTTTTCAACGTGGCCTTAAACTTGTTAAATATAAATACCGGAACATTTCCCGCAATATTATCCGTACCGGTATTGTCGGTAACAGTCTACCTTGCCGCCCTCATAGTAGTATTGATAATCAAAAAAATACCGGTTCTTAACAAGTGGATTATTTAACATATCCAGAACAAAAGTATAACATATTTGTTTTATATAGTATAAGAGACTGTTTAAATTTTAGCGAAAATATTATTATAGGATTAATAAAAAGTAATGGCGTGTTTATAGGGTCAGTTAACCCCGTCATTGCGAACCTGAAAGGTGAAGCAATCCAGATGGAAGTAGCTGGATTGCTTCGGGTAAACCCTCGCAATGACGCGGAAAACTGACAACCAAATACGGCAATAATTATTTTATAGAACTTATAGGATCAGAAAAAGACTTCTTAGCAATTTTTTAATGCTCTTTTCAGTGTATTTTTCCCTTTTTACTTTTGGGTTAGCCCACTAAACCCGCAAGCAAAAAGATCAAAATTATTATCATATGAAAAACGATTTATTTTATTCAGTAAAAAAAGCTGTCAAATATTGGTGGATATCGCCAATTATTGGACTGATAACCATTATCCTGGGATTTTGGTGTATCGCAGACCCCCTATTAACGTTAGTCGTTATTGGCTCTCTCTTCATCGCGGGCTTTCTTATCAGCGGAGTTTTTGAAATAATTTTTGCCATATCAAATAGAAATACCCTGAAAGGTTGGGGATGGACATTTACAAGCGGCATCATAGACATTGCATTCGGGCTCCTTTTACTAGCTATTCCAATAGGAACTATCGCCATACTTCTCTTTTTAACCGGATTCTGGGTTATGTTCCGGTCAATATGGCTAATAGGTTCTTCAATAGAACTACAACGAAATAATGTAAAAGGTTGGGGTTGGACTTTGGCATCCGGAATACTAGGCACGATACTCGCATTTATTCTTATAGCAAACCCTGCTTTTGCTACCGGATTTATAGTATATCTTCTGGCATTCTCTCTTTTTATGTATGGAATAATAAGAATATACCATGGTTTCAAACTTAAAAACCTCCATAAAGAAAAAGAATAAAAATATAAGGGCTGCATATTTGGTGAATATGCAGCCCTTATTTATTCATTGAGGTCATCTTGACTTTATATAATTCAGCTCTTTTGTCATCCTGAACAGAGTGAAGGATCTCTTCTTGTCGGATCAGATTCTTCGTTTCACTCAGAATGACAAGAGAGAGTAACCCCCGCTGGCGCGGACATTTGTCCATGCCTTGCCCAAAGAGCAATCCTTTTTTTGCCGCGCGACACACAGACTACAAGTCTGCGCGAGCGGGGGATTTGATTATGTTTAATTTCTCCCGTCATTGCGAGCCTGAAAGGCGAAGCAATCCGGAAATTGGCCGGTTAGCGGTAGGGGCAGTCCTTTGTGGCTGCCCGAAAAGATACAACCGGATTGCTTCGGGTAAACCCTCGCAATGACGGGAAAGAGAAAGTCAAGGCTAATGCATGACAGGGACAAGGAAGGCCATATGCTTGTTATGTACCGACCCTGCGTAACATCATAAATATTCAACATCTATATCCCAATTCCACTGATTGAAATAAATATTACCCCCACCCCACTCCAACTCGCCGCGTTGAAAATCGACAGTTTCGCTGCGCGGATAAGTTTTAGCCGGAAATAAAGGTTGCGAATAGTCATCATTCACTATCCAGCGATAAGCATCGATTCCGTTCAGGAAAAAATAACGAACATCCTCGTCCATATCAAGATCACGCCTGCCAAAAGATTGATCGACAGGAATCCACCCTACCCCTTCGTAGTAA
>JAISES010000524.1 GCA_031263965.1 Prevotella sp.
GTGTTGTTAAAAGTAAAATCCCTTGGTCGGAGACCTATATATGTCTTGACCCGAGAGAAAAAATAACCGGCTCCCCTAAAATTGTGGATAAAATATTTGCAAATTAATAGAGTATATGATAAGTTATAAATGATCGGTTCGTGTAACAAAATGAAGAAAAAGCTAAGACCTGTCATGTTTGCCGGAACGGGCAGCGATGTGGGGAAAAGTATTATTGCCACCGCTTTTTGCCGTATATTCAGGCAGGATGGTTATCATCCCGCACCCTTCAAGGCGCAAAATATGGCTCTCAATTCATATGCTACTCCCGAGGGACTGGAGATAGGACGCGCGCAGGCTGTGCAGGCCGAAGCGGCTGGTATAGAATGTCATACCGATATGAATCCTATTCTGTTGAAACCATCATCAGACAAGGTTTGTCAGGTGGTGCTGAACGGACGTCCTTATGGCAATCAGGATGCTTATCAATATTTCAAGACAGATGGGCGGGATAAGTTCCGCAATGCGGTAAATGAAGCGTTCGATCGCCTGGTGGCCGGTTACAATCCTATTGTGATGGAAGGCGCCGGAAGCATATCGGAAATAAATCTGCGCGATACCGATCTGGTAAATATGCCGATGGCAATACATGCAGGGGCAGGAGTCATTCTGGTTGCCGACATCGACAGGGGAGGGGTTTTTGCGTCGGTTTATGGTTCGGTTATGCTCTTACCGGAAGGGGAACGGAAATATATAAAGGGGATTCTGATCAATAAATTCAGGGGAGACATACGGCTATTCGAATCCGGTATTAAAATGCTGGAAGATATATGCGGCGTGCCTGTTATCGGTGTAGTGCCTTACTATAAGGATATATACATAGAGGAAGAAGATTCCGTTATGCTGCAAACTAAAAATTTGCAGGCTACACAGGGAAAGGTAAATATCGCTGTGGTCTTACTGAGACACCTCTCCAACTTTACCGATTTCAATATTCTGGAGCACGATCCGCGTGTGCATCTCTTTTATACGAATAATACCGATGAAATAAAAAAAGCCGATATTATACTCATTCCAGGAAGTAAAAATACGATTTCCGATTTATATGAATTGCGTAAGAATGGTGTTGCTCAAAGCATCGTTCAGGCATATAAGGACGGGGCTACAGTTGTCGGCATTTGTGGCGGTTATCAGATAATGGGGCAGGAAGTTTGCGACCCGTTGCATATGGAGGGGAATATTGACCGCCTGCCCGGACTTGGGTTATTACCCGTATCTACCGGAATATGCGGGGAGAAAGTAACCCGCCAGGTTACATTTTCTTTTCTTGATAATAGTTCCCCATGTAAAGGGTATGAAATACATATGGGCGTTACAAAACCTGTTGAAGGAGAAGAATTATTACCGGTCAATAAGCTGGAAGATGGCGCTGACGACGGTTATATATTGAATGAAAAATGTTTCGGGACATACATTCATGGCATTCTCGATAATCAGCCGGTGATAGATTATATACTGAAGCCATATGCCGGAAAGCTGAACAAAACGACTTTCGATTACAGGCAATTTAAGGAAGAACAATACGATAAACTGGCCGACTATGTACGCAGGTATGTAAATATGGACTTGGTGTATGAAATCATCGCCCCCCCTGTATCTTCCCCAAGAGGGGAGACTGCCGGAGAAGGTAATCAAATACCCCCTCTTACGGAGGGAGACAGGGGGAGGTGCACATGATCAACGGGCACGGTGATGATATATACGGAAAGGTGATTGTGAGTAATTTCAGTTCGAATATTTACAACGGATCCGACACATCTGCCCTCGATGCATATCTGTGTGAGCGAATCCCGTTGATACATAGTTACCCTGAACCCGATGCTGCTTCTCTGGCTTCGCTTATCAGCGAAAAGAATAATATCCCGTCAGGGAATGTTTGTATAACAAACGGGGCTACCGAAGCTATTTACCTGATAGCGCAGGCATTCGGCCGGAAGAAGTCGGCAATAATCACTCCTACTTTCAGCGAATACGAGGATGCCTGCAAAATAAACGGACACAGCTTGTTTTTCTTCGCTTCGTTATCCCAAATAAGAGAAGATACGGAACTGGTCTGGCTCTGCAATCCCAACAATCCTGATGGGAATGTTTATCATAAACAGTATCTGGAAAGGTTTATTACGGAACATCCGGATATTTATTTTATTATAGATCAGTCGTACGAGGCTTTCACTGATAAACAATATACGTTTACTGCGCAGGAAGGGACGATGTATAGGAATGTAATAATATTGCATTCTATGACAAAAACATACGCTATTCCGGGTATAAGGCTGGGATATATGACGGGCAATGATAGACTGATAGATAAAGTGAACGCTTTCCGGATGCCCTGGTCTGTCAATCAGTTGGCAATAGAAGCCGGAAAGTATTTGCTCCTGCAGGGAACGATTCCTTTTGATCTGGAAACCTGCCTTGCTGAGACAAGACGTTTTATGATAAAAATGAACGGGATTGAAGGATTGGTAGTTTTGCCGACCAATACCCATTTCTTTTTATGCGAATTATATAAAAAGAAAGCGTCTGACTTGAAACAATATCTGATAGATAATCACGGTATTTTGATTCGCGATGCAGCTAATTTCAGAGGCTTGGATAAACACTATTTCCGTGTTGCCACTCAGTCGCCCGAAGAAAACGATAACCTTGTAAAAGCAATTAAGGCATGGATATAATTTTTTTCATCGTTTTGCCAATGCTTACAGGTTGGCTGCTCGACCGCATGCTGGGCGATCCTGCGTGGTTGCCGCATCCGGTTGTGCTGTTTGGTAAAGTGATAGCGTGGGGAGACAGGCGATGGAACAAAGGCGATAGCCGGATGCTGAAAGGCGGATTTTTTGCTGTGTCGTTGATTGTGCTTGCCTTTATTATCACAGGACTGGCAGTCTGTTCCCTTTTCCGTATAAATCTTTGGCTGGCTATTGCTTTCAATTCGGTGATTGTATTTTATTGTCTTGCCGGAAAAACATTGTCCGGTGAAGTCAGGGACGTTTTCCTTGCTGCCGGCCGTTCGGTAGAAGAAGGACGCAGGCAGGTAGCCCGCATTGTCGGACGCGATACATCCGGTTTATCGCCTCAACAAATACGTACTGCCGCACTCGAAACCCTTTCTGAAAACCTGAGTGATGGCGTTATTGCCCCTGTATTCTGGTATATATTACTGGGGGTTCCGGGAATGATGGCCTATAAAATGATAAACACGCTGGATTCTATGATTGGGTACAAGTCCGAACGGTATAAGCGGTTTGGCTGTGTGGCCGCCCGTATCGATGACGTCGCCAATTATATCCCAGCCCGGCTGACGGCTGCGCTAATGATTTTATGCAATGGGGATTTAAAGATATTCTCTTTTGTGAAAAAATATGGGAGCCAACATGCAAGTCCCAATTCGGGCTATCCCGAAGCAGCATTGGCAGGAATATTAGATTGTCGTTTCGGCGGACCTAACATATATTTCGGAAGTGCTGTAAACAAACCATATATCGGCAGCAATGACAGGCTGATAATCACATCCGATATGAGGATAGCCATCGGTATTAATCTGAAAAGTGAAATTTTGATGCTGCTTTTGGTTATCTTGTATGGTATAACCCTGAGTTTCATTATAAGATAGACGCAAATGAGATTTTTTGTAATAGGCATAGACGATAATAAAGAACAGCATTTCAATCCTGAAATAACAAATGTGATAAGCTTGCATACTGTTTTTTCGGGAGGAGTGCGGCATCGCGAAATAGTGAAAGACCTGCTGCCCGTCAATTATCGGTGGATCGATATAAAAGCGCCGTTGCCTACTGTCTTTGAGAAATATAAGCCGTATGAAGAGATTGTTGTCTTTGCATCGGGCGACCCTCTGTTTTTCGGGTTTGCCAATACCATACAACGCATGATGCCGGATGCGGAAATTGTGCTTTATCCTTATTTCAATTCATTGCAACTACTTGCACACCGGTTGCTGATGCCTTATCAGGATATGCATATTGTTTCGCTCACCGGGCGTCCGTGGCATAAATTTGATGAGGCCCTTATTATGGGGTTCGATAAAATCGGAATACTGACCGATAATAAGGAACACACTCCCCATGCCATAGCCGATCGGATGCTTTATTATGGATATGACAATTATATGATGTCGGTGGGAGAGCTGCTGGGCAATAAAGAGCAGGAAAAATACAATACCTATCGTCCGGAAGATGTAAAGAAACAGAACTTTGCCTTTCCCAATAATATTATATTGCAGAAAACAGAACCCCGCCCACGGCCGTTCGGCATTCCTGAATGCGATTTTAACTTGCTGGATGGCAGGGTAAAAATGATAACAAAAATGCCGGTACGCCTATTGTCGTTAAGCCTGCTGGATTTGCGCGATAAATCGGTATTCTGGGATGTCGGCTTTTGTACAGGCTCGGTATCTGTAGAAGCTAAAATGCAGTTTCCGCATCTTCATATTCTTGCTTTTGAGAAACGGGAGAAAGGGGCAGAGCTCATAGACAGCAATATGCGAAAATTCGGAACTCCGGGCATCAGTTTCTTTACCGGTGATTTCCTGACGATGAATACTGATTCTTTACCTTGTCCCGATGCGGTGTTTGTCGGTGGGCACGGAGGAAAGATGAAGGAAATAGTGACTAAAATAAAATCCGTTTCGAATAGCAAGGCAGCTATTGTATTCAATGCCGTATCCGGTGAAAGCCGGCAGATGTTTATAGATGCCTTATTGGAAAACAATCTGGTATTGATGCAGGATATAGAAATAAAAATTGATGATTTTAATACAATCCATGTGATGAAAGGAGGCGACAATATATGAAAAAGATAAACTTAGCCATCATTCCTGTTTCGGATGCCGGCCTCAAATTGGCTCGTGCTATAAAAAAAGAAATCCCCGGTTCGCTGATTTATACGAAAGCGGAGCAGGATGATTGCATACAGGTACATAGCATCGACGATTGCCTGAAAAACATCTTCGGCAATTGTCCGGCTTTGGTTTTCATCGGGGCAATGGGTATTTGTGTACGCTCCATCGCACCCTATATAAAAGATAAGCATACCGATTCGGCTATTATTAATATCGACAGTACAGGCCGGTATGTTATTTCCGTCCTTTCGGGTCATGTAGGCGGAGCTAACGAACTGACGGAACGTATCGCCCGTATTACCGGAGGCGAAGCCGTTATAACTACCCAAAGCGACAATACAGGGCTATGGGCGCTGGATACGATAGGAAAGAAATCCGGCTGGGAAACCGAATCGAATACAGCAAACTTTAATCATCCGTTAACGGCTTTTGTCAATGGTAAAAAAACGGCTTTGCTGTTGGATATTAAAGATAAAGGGACAGCTTATCTGGAGCGGACAAAACCCGGGCATGTGGACGTTTTCTATAAATATGAGGATATTGACCAAGGTAAATACGAGCTCCTGATTGCTGTTACTCCTTTTATTTATCCTGATGAAATACAAACAATTTACTACCGGCCTGAAGTTTTACATCTGGGTGTAGGGTGTCGTAAAGATTGTAACCCTGAGGGTATTTCCGGTTATATTTCCGGCAAACTGACAGAGAATCATCTGTCTCCTCTGTCAATAAAAGATATATCTACTATCGACCTGAAAAAAGAGGAGCCTCTTGTGAAGGATTTACAAAAAGCATTCGGAAATATTCCTGTAAACATTTATACCGCAGATGATCTGAAAGATATTGAAGTAGCTAATCCGTCAGAGAAAGTCGAGGAAGTTACTTCGGTGCAGGGCGTCTCAGAATCCACCGCCATTAAAAGCGCAGAAGGTGGGCCTCTTATTCTTGAAAAACAGAAAGGAAAATTATCGGAAGGCAATGACTTTACTTTTGCTGTGGCTATCAGCCAAAATGCTATACGGCAAGGCCATATTGAGATTGTCGGAGCAGGCCCTGGCGACCCTGAACTGGTGTCGGTAAAAGGACGTCAGTTTCTCGAAGCGGCGGATCTTATATTGTATGCCGGCAGCCTTGTACCTATCGAATTGACCTGTTATGCCAAACAAGGAGCAGTTGTCCGCAGTTCGGCATCGATGGATCTGGAAGAACAATTTGCCCTGATGAAGAAGTTTTATGATGAAGGCTTGCTTGTAGTGCGCTTGCATACAGGCGACCCGTGCATCTATGGCGCTATTCAGGAACAGATGGCCTTTTTCGACCGGCATAATATGTCGTATCACATCACACCTGGGATATCTTCATTTCAGGCGGCTGCGGCAGCTTTACGCTCACAATTCACCATCCCCGAAAAAGTGCAGACCATCATTCTTACCCGGGGTGAAGGGCGCACGCCGATGCCGGAAAAAGAAAAACTACACATGCTGGCACAATCGCAAAGTACAATGTGTATTTTCCTGAGCGCCGGTATTGTGGATGATGTGCAAAAGGAATTGTTAGCCCATTATCCTCCTGAAACTCCTGTGGCAGCATGCTACAAACTGACGTGGAAAGACGAACGCATCTACAGGGGCGAGCTGAAAGACCTTGCCGGCATAGTGAAGGAAAACAATCTTACATTGACTACAATGCTTGTGGTGGGTGAAGCTATCGATAACCGCAAAGGTCTGTCGAGATTATATGCGCACGAATTTAAGCACTTATTCAGAAAATGAAACGAAGCATGTTTTTTGTCAAATCACCAAAGTCCATGATAATAAAAATCATGCGAGTTCCATATGGCAACTGAAATCAAAATTATTATCATATGAAAAAGATAATACTTATAACAGGCGGGCAACGTTCGGGTAAAAGCAGTTACGCTGAAAAACTTGCCTTATCCCTTTCCCCGAACCCTGTCTATCTGGCAACATCGCGTGTGTGGGATGAAGAGCACCGGATGCGCATTGAACGGCACAAGGCTAATCGCGGCAATGAATGGGTGAATATAGAGGAAGAAAAAGAATTAAGCAAGCATAACTTTGCAGGACATGTAGTTCTTATAGATTGTGTAACTTTATGGGCAACTAATTTCTTTTTCGATCTGCAATCGGATGTGGAGCAGTCTCTTGCATCTCTGAAAAGCGAGTTCGACAGTTTTACCGGTCAGGATGCGCAATTCATCTTTGTGACCAACGAAATCGGCATGGGTGAAATGCCGCAAAACGAACTCCAGCGTAAGTTTGCCGGCTTGCAAGGCTGGTTCAACCAATATGTTGCATCCAAAGCCGGCGAGGTGTATCTGATGGTATCGGGGATACCTGTCAGGATAAAGTAGTAGTAAGTAGTAAGTAGTAAGTAGTAAGTGTACTCTTCTATTCAGCTTTTAAGTTGCTTGGCAACTGATAACTACTTAACTTCTTTAACTACTTAACTGCTTATTGATATGATTACTAACAAAATAACAAATAAATTATACGATGTTACATTTCAATATTGAAAAACCAAAAGACGATATCCGGTCTTGTTTGCAGGACAAAATAGATAATCTGACCAAACCCAAAGGCTCGCTGGGTGTGCTTGAAGATTTGGCTGTGCAGATCGGACTCATACAACAAACCCTTGAGCCTGAACTATCACATCCCTGCCATATAGTTTTTGCCGGCGATCATGGTATTGCAGCAGAAGGTGTCAGTCCATCGCCGCAGGAAGTCACGCATCAGATGATAGTAAACTTCTGGGCCGGAGGAGCGGGGATTAACTTTCTGTCGCGTCAGCATGGCTTTGACCTGAATATTGTCGATGCAGGAGTTAATTATGACTTTAAAGCGGATGATCCTATCATAAATAAAAAGATACGGAAATCGACCCGTAACTACCTGCACGAAGCCGCTATGACCCGGGAGGAAATGAATCTGGCTATACTCTATGGCGCCGGATGTGTACAAGCCTGTTACGATAAAGGCTGCAATGTCATTAGTTTCGGCGAAATGGGTATTACCAATACATCATCGTCGGCCCTGTGGATGTCGTGTATGACAGGTATAGACCTGAAATTATGCGTTGGTGCCGGATGTGACGATTCGGGCAATATCCTGTCCCACAAATATAATGTATTGAAGCAAGCGCAACAGAATTATGCCGGAGAAGGTTCGACTGAGGACTATATGCGTTATTTCGGAGGATATGAGATGGTTATGGCTGTGGGAGCGATGCTGAAAGCTGCC
>JAISES010000043.1 GCA_031263965.1 Prevotella sp.
AAATGTGTTGAATGGAAATGTTCCTGCTACACTCTCAATTAATTCCCAGAATATTATAAACAAAAAAGGTTTATCGCAAATCCCATCCAATCAGATAACACTTTCAGGGAATGTCTTGAAACAAAACACCGGCTGGTAATTAACAATTTAATTTTATAATTATGAACAAAATATTATATAGTATATTATCTTATACAATAGCGATAATATTTCTATTCGCTGCCTGCACACCTGATAAATATGATCTGGGAACTGTTGATGTAACACCAGACAAATTGGTCGAAGGAATAGCATTTTCCATTACAAAAGATGCTTCAAATCCGAATATTGTATATTTGGAAAATAAAATGGACACTAAATATACTCCATTATGGATACACCCGCAAGGTTATAGTCAAGCACAAAAAGTTACACTAAAAATCCCTTTTGAAGGGACATATAATGTTACTTTTGGTGTGATGACCCACAATGGGATAGTATATGGCGACCCTGCTGAATTTATAATTAATGATTTTTATGCAGGCTTTGTAGAGGATGAATTATGGGCTCTACTTTCAGGAGGAGTAAATAATGAGAAAACCTGGTATTTGGATTTAGATGCAGATGGGGTATCCCGCTATTTCGCCGGGCCACTCTTTTTTTACGGATCGGATGACTGGTGGGGTAATATATCTGGTAACGACCCTGCTTTAGGGGATGATTCGTGGAATTGGAATCCGGATTATCCGGGTAATTCATGGCTAATGTCTGCTGGTAATTATGGTAGTATGACATTCAACTTGAAAAATGGAGCCAATGTTACGACGGAACACTTGATGGCGTCTTCTCGCGGAAAAGAAACAGGTACCTATATGCTTGATACGGACAATAAAACACTTACATTGACGAATGCGTCAATTTTACATGATGCAGGCAGGGATAATCAAGCTATCGGCGATTGGCGTAATTGTCGCATAGTTTCGTTAACAGAGAATACATTACAATTAGGTGTATTACGTAATCCGGAAACTTCTGGTGAAGATATTTGCTTGTTGGTTTATAACTTTATCTCAAAAGACTATTTTGATAATTGGACGCCAGGAGAAGAAATTGAGCCGGAGCCAACGCTTCCTGACGGTTGGAAAGATGATGTGTCACAAACCGTAACTACTGCGATCAAATGGATTTTATCTCCGGAAACTCCGTTTAACTGGTCAAATTTAGATGGTTCGTTAATGAACAATTGGTTGACGCCGGCAGATTATCCGGATTGGACAGGATTTAATGCATCGGTTTCTGCTTCGTATGCGAAATTCTCCTTAGTTATGGATTCTAAAAATAATAAGGTTATTTATACATCATCAAATGAGTCTGTTACCGAAGGAACTTACACATTGGACGATAAAGGTATCTATACCTTTACCGGAATAAAACCTTATTTAAATATTTGTAGTGACAGGTATCTTGAAACAAGCGATGATAATTCTTGGCGAATAGTTAAAATAGACAAAGATTTTTCCGGTAAGGTTTCCGGAATGTGGGTTGGAGTACGTGATGCGGTCAAACCGGAATATTTCGTTTACTATCTTATACCGGAAGGAATATCTTCAGACGATGATGGCTCACAAGGAACTGCCATTACATTTAATCCTTCTAAAATACCTTTCGGAGATTTTGAAGGGAATGGAAATTTACGAATCGAAATATTTAATGCGTATGGTAGTACGAATGCAGACCCAGGTATTAAACCATCTGATGTGGTTTTTAACAATGGCATTTCAGTTACATTTACTCTTTCTGGTATAAATTGGAAAGCTGATGCGGCAGGAACTTATAATGCCTCTGTCTTTTTTGCAAATACAGACTGGTGGCCTTCAGGAAATGGCAGTAATGTTACAGTTGCAGGAGATGGTACTTATACTGCTACATTTTTAGGGACATCATCTCAAGACGCTTTAGTGTTCGTTATTGATATTGTTGGTATACATGCCGATATAGAAGATATGAATAATGTAAAGGTCACAGTTGATAAAATCATTGCAAATTAATGATATAATGCTTCATGAAAAGCAGTAAATTATATGGGATTATTTGTTTATTGTTTTTGGGGTTGTTTTTATCAACAAGCTGTTCTGATAAGGATGAATCTGTCGAAACCGAACTGATTGTTTCCAAAGAAGAGATGATTTTCGGGAAAGATGCAGGTGAACAAAAGTTGGCGGTTCAGAGTAATGCTAAGTGGACAATCTCTTCTTCTGAAAGTTGGTGTACATTAAGTTTAGCATCAGGTGAGCCGGGAATAAAACAGTTTATAGTTGCTGTTTCGGAAAATCAAGAAACTGATCCACGTGAAGCAACACTTGCAGTCGTTTCCGGCGGAATAGCAGAAGAAGTAAAAGTAAAACAAGAACATAGCGATTTGCTGGCTGTAACGAAAAAGGAATATAACGTAGAAGCTGTTGGCGAAACAATCACTGTGGAATTACGGCTATCCGGCGATGTGGCAGTCTCGGTCAGTGATTTTTGGATTCAGCAAGACATCTCGTTTCGTGCTACTACAAATCAAACACTTAAATTTACTGTTGACAAAAACCTTGCATTAGCGGAAAGGAATGGGATTATCACATTGGCGCTTGGTGATTTAAAAGAAACAGTTACAATTCATCAATTGGGGCAGGACATCAATATCCCCTCTGATAAAACGGGCATGGAGAGTAACGCCTTAGCGCTGGCTGCCAAAATGAATTTGGGCTGGAATCTGGGCAATACGCTTGAAGTACCTGGCAACGAAATGGGCTGGGGCAACCCGAAGACTACTGAGGCGATGATACGTCTTGTAAAAGATGCCGGTATTAATGCCATACGTTTACCTTGTGCCTGGGATTCGTATCTCGAATCCCAGGAAACGTATAAAATCAAAGATTTGTGGCTGGCCAGAGTAAAAGAAGTTGTAGATTATTGCGTTAACAACGAGATGTATGCCATCCTAAACATCCACTGGGATGGCGGCTGGCTGGAAGAGAATGCGGTTCCCGAAAAGCAGGAAGAAGTAAACAAGAAACAGAAGGCGCTTTGGGAACAAATAGCCGTCTATTTTCGTGATTATGACGAACGATTGCTTTTGGCCGGAACCAATGAAGTTCATAGTGGAAACAGTAGCGCCAAGCATTACGACGTGCAGATGTCTTATAACCAGACGTTTGTTGACGCCGTTCGTTCAACTGGCGGACGGAATACCTACAGGAATTTGATTATACAGTCATTCGCAACCGATATTGACGAAGCCAGTACACACATGGTAATGTCCAACGATCCGATACCCAATCGCTTAATGCTTGAGGTGCATTTCTATCCCTGGCAATTTACTCTGTTAAACGAAGATGCAAATTCAACCTGGGGGAAAGCGTTGTATCTTTGGGGAGATGACTATATTCAATACGAGAGTATATCAGGCTTAGAAGGCAGAGCAAGTAAAGATAATAATGAAACATTTATAATTGCACAGTTTGATAAGATTAGAACAAAGTTTGTAGACAACGGTTATCCTGCTATCCTGGGAGAATATGGTGTTATTCGGAGGCCTGATTTAACAGGTAAAGCTTTAGAAAAACATTTGGAATCTCGTGCTTATTATATGGAATTTACTACCCGGGAAGCTAAAAAACATGGATTTGTTCCTTTCTCATGGGATAC
>JAISES010000115.1 GCA_031263965.1 Prevotella sp.
ACCTGACAGAACTTATCTTACGCGAAAATGGAATGACAGTAGATCAGAAAGGCTTTGATGCGGAAATGCAGAAGCAAAAAGATCGCGCCCGTAATGCTGCCGCTGTAGAAACCGAAGATTGGATTGTGTTGAAAGAGGGCAATACGGAATTTCTGGGTTACGATTTTACAGAATGTGAAACGGAAATACTTCGTTACCGTAAAGTAAAACAAAAGAATAACGAGTTCTATCAGATTGTGCTTGGCCGGACTCCGTTTTATGCCGAAATGGGAGGCCAGGTAGGAGATAGCGGCTGGCTGATTCACGGCGAAGACAAAATAGAAATAACAGATACGAAACGCGAAAATAACCTGGCTGTACATCTGTCCGGAAAGCTCCCGCAGGATGTGACTGCAACGTTCGTTGCCCGTATCGACACACAGAACCGTACTGCAACAGAATGCAATCATACGGCTACGCACTTGCTCCACGAAGCTTTGCGGGAAATACTGGGAACACATGTTGAACAAAAAGGGTCTTTCGTTTCTCCGTCTGTTCTTCGTTTCGATTTCTCCCATTACCAAAAACTGACAGATGAGGAGGTACGTAAAGTGGAACGCTTTGTAACGGCAAAGATAAGAGAGGATATAGCACGTGTCGAAAACCGCCATGTTCCTATCGAAGAAGCTAAGATGATGGGGGCAATGGCTCTCTTTGGTGAAAAATATGGTGACGATGTGCGTGTGATTCGCTTTGGCGATTCGGTCGAGCTTTGTGGGGGAACTCATATTTCCTCTACAGGACGTATAGGTTCGTTCCGTATTATCAATGAAAGTTCTATTGCTGCCGGTATACGCCGCATAGAGGCTATTACGGCCGGGGCTTGTGAAGACTATTTCTATACGCAGCAGGATATACTGAGGGAAATGAAATCTTTATTGAATAATGCTCCTGATCTGACACAAACCCTTCGCAGGTTTTTCGAAGAAAACAGTGAATTGAAAAAGCAAATGGAAGAGTACGTAAAGGAAAAAACCGTTCAGATAAAGGAATTGATAATAAAGAAAAAGCAAATAGTCAATGGTGTTGATGTATTTGTTTTAACGAATTCCGTTCCGGCCGAAATAGTAAAAGACCTTGCATTCCGGATCAAAGGGCAGTTTCCCTGCAATAGTGTATTCGTAGGAGCTACCGATGCTGAAAATAAACCTTTGCTTACAGTTATGCTCAGCGACGATCTGGTAAAAGATCATGGGCTGAATGCTTCCCAATTGGTTCGTGATGCAGCCAAACATATTCAGGGAGGAGGCGGAGGGCAACCGCACTTTGCCACAGCCGGAGGAAAGAATCCCGAAGGTTTATCAAATGCCTTAGACGAAATTATAAGTAAGATAAGATAAAATAAAATACTCTGTTAAAATAGTTATAATATGAAACAAACACTTATCCTTACATTGAGCCTGCTTCTGGCTTTTCCGGCATACAGCCAATCCGGAATAAAAGAATACAGAAAATTTCACCTGTCTGTTGATGCCGGATTTGATTTTGTTCAGGGTGCATCGAATACTACTTTTTCCGACGATTTCACACTTCCCCTTACTAAAAAAAGTTTTACCCCGGGGATTGATGCTGCCTACTTTTTCACGAAAAACTATGGCGTCGGTGTAAAATACAGGTTTTATAAGGCGAGTAGAGAATCGTCATCCATTTCTTATTATACGGAACAGACGTTTGAATATCCTGTTATAGAAGAAAATAAAAATTCTTTTAAAGAAATAACTCATCTGGTTGGGCCTGCGTTTTTTGCCCGATGGTCTCTTGGTACTACGAAATGGATAGTTTCAGCAAATGTCGGAGTAGTTTATGTAGATAATAAAATATCAAAAATACTCAGAGAAGAATATTATAGTTTTATAAATATGGACGAAATTATCTTTTATCCATCGGAATTTCCTCAAAGTGAGAAAGTAGGTTATGGCGACCTTTCCGGCAGCACTATAGGCCTTACTTTATCGGCAGGTATCCGTTATCAGATTTTTCCATTTTTGGGAGCAGGGGTATCTGCAAATGGACTTTTTGCTTCGATATCTAAGATGGAGCCGGTTGATGTTTCCCGTAAGATAAACAGGATAGGAGTTTCTGCGGCTATAGATCTCAACTTTTAATAAAACAGGTTTTACCAGATTCTTGTTTTCACAAAACCTTTTATCGTACCCATTCCGATGGAGACGCCTGTACGTACGAAGAATTGTTCTTTTCCGGCTGTGACATTAAAGTCGTAACCTGCTTTTACGAAGAAGAATTTGTAATCGAAATATACGTTCGGAGTGATAACGACTCCATCTTTGCCATGCCTGAAATTGAAAAGGTATCCGGCATCGCATCCTACAAGAAATGTGCATTTTTTGCTGTTGAAAAGCGATTCGCTGAGAAATGACGTTAGTTGTATAGGTTTGATATTTAATCCTGCGATAGGAGAACTTCCTCCGGTGTAGTCTATTCCGCCCGATACAAAAGAATTTAAGGGGTTCTTTTTGTGCCAAACGGGAAAAGAGGCGCCGGCTGCAAACTGAAAATCATTTCCTTTACCTTTGGCATCGGCATATTGGATTCCGGCACCGATGAATTGCGCCGAACAAACAAGCGGCAGTATTAAGAATAGAAGTATTATCTTGATCGTTTTCATTTATATCGCTTGATTAGACTGCAAAAATACGGTTTATTTTCAGAAATCAAATAAATAGTAATTTCGGAAAATAAGAAAGGTTGCCTTTCAGCAACCTCTCTTGTGATATTGTTTCGGTAAAATTATACTCCTTCCAACTTATTCAGGTTTTCGTCTATAGCTTCAATTTTTTTTACAAGTAAATCCAACTCACTCTTCAGGTTTTCAATTTTATTATTTACATCCTTTAGTAGTCCGCTGGCTCCTTTTGATGAAATAGACAAGAAATTCATATTGTTTTCATATGTCTGAAGATCAGCTTTCACCTTGTTGTATTGATGCAGCAGGTGGTCGCGCTCTTTAAGCAGGGATCTTTTCGGATTATCCAGTTTTGATAAGTTATCTTTAATATTCGATTTAAACGACTCAAACCTGCGTTCGGTTTTATCCATCTTGAGCCTGTCGTAGTGCGCATCTACTGCTTGATGGAACTCTTTGTATATCTTATCTTTTTCTTTGAAAGGAACAAATCCTATATTATGCCATTGGTCAGCCAGAGCGCGGACTGTAGCTAACAACTCGGACGGATCCAAAGTCTGATCTATATTATTAATTTTTTCTATGATTTCTTTCTTTGCAGTCAAATTGTCCAATTCCTCCGTTTTGTGAGAGGATTCGTTCTTTTTCTTTTGTTCAAAGAAATAATCACAGGCTGATACAAATTCTTTCCATATAGCATCAGAATATTTCCTGGGTACAGGGCCTATCGTTTTCCATTCTTTTTGTATGGAAATCAGTTTGTCCGCTGTCGATTTCCAGTCGGCATTATCTTTCAATCCTTTGGCTTGCTCGCACAATGCGCGTTTTTTATTCAGATTCACCTCCATTTCGTCTCTGACACCCTTAAAAAACTCACTTTTCTTTTCAAAGAATGTATCACATAAAGCGCGGAATTCCTCAAATATCTGGTTATTTACTTTTTTAGGAACAAAGCCGATAGTTTTCCATCTTGATTGAAGTTCTATCACTTCCTTACTTTTTTCATCCCAGTCTTTGAAGGATGTAAGCCGGCTGTAGTCGATGGTTTTCAGGGTTTCACAAATTGAAGTCTTTGCTATCAGATTATCGTCTTCTTTACCTTTGAGGGATTCGAAATGCACTTGATAGTTTTTGTTTATGGCCGTAGATGCATTTTTGAAACGAGTCCATATTTCTTCGCGCAGTTCGCGTACTACAGGCCCTATCTCGCGCCATTGCTGGTGGAAATTCTGTAGCTGGTGGAACGCGGATACCGCATCAGGTTCTTCTATTAGTTTTTCTACAGACTCACAAATAGCTGTTTTAAGTTCGAGATTCTTTTTAAAGTCATAATCGCGGAATTCGTTATTGATTTTAATCAGATCATAGAATTTTTCCGTATATATCTGGTACGATTTCCACAATTCTTTTTCTTTCGATTGAGGCACCGAAGTTATCTCGTTCCATTTCTGTTGTAAGTCTTTAAATTCTTTGTACAGCTTATTGAAGTCGCCGGAACTTTCGGTCAGGTTCTTTATCGAATCTATTATGTGTAACTTTTTATTATAATTATCTTCTTTTTGCCTTTCTTCTTCGGCAACCAGATTTGCCCGTTTTTCCTTAATGTCGCTGAGGAATGTTTTCAATACATCTTCGCTGGGATCAGGGGTTGGAGTATATGCTTCCGCTTCATTTCCGGCTTCAGTAAATTCGGCTTTTTGAGCTTCTATATTGGCAGAACGTAATTTGTAAAATGCTTGTTTAAGAGATTCTACTTCTGAGCGTGAAGGAACGCCCGGTTGAGATGACAGGTTTTTTAATTTTTCTATAATCTCTTCCTTGGTCAAAGAGGATGTATTCTTCGATGAAGGTTCCGTAATGGGTTCCGATTCCGTAGGTTCACTCTCTTCTGTATTTACATCTGTATCTTCTACATCTGCAACGTTTTCGGTTACTGTTTCAATTTCAGCTTCTTCGATTACTGCATTGTTTTCTTCAACATCTGCGGGTACTTCGTCTGCCGTTCCGATGTCAGCTACTTTAATTGTTACAGCGCTCTCTTCAACATTTGTAGGTTCGATATCTACGTTCTCTTCTTTTGTCGATTCTACGTTTGCTTCTTCAGATAGATTATTCACAGGCAATTCCGGACTTAGGTTCTCGTTCATATAGTTAGTTTTTTGTATGGGGCTGACCCGATGCTTTTCACTTTACACGGCAAATTAATAATTTTTTTTTGTTATTTCAACTATCTGATGGTAGCTTTTTTTTATATATGGCAATAATAGCCTTTTATTGTGAAGAATTTCGTCCTTTTTCTCTCTGTTTCCGTTTTTCCTCTGCCTGCTTCTCTTTTTCTTTCCGTTCTTTTTTACTCGCTTTTTCCTTGTCCTTCCGTTCTTTTTCTATTTGACGTAAACGTTTCTTTTGCAAACGTTCTTTTTCTCTTCTTTCAGCCTCTTTTTGTTTGCGGACATTTTCTTTTGCCTTAAGAGTGGCTTTGGCTTCGTCCTTTTTCTGCTGCTCTTCCAGTTTACGTTGTTGTTCTTTTACTTTTTGTGCTGTTTTTATTGAATCTTGCACTGCTTCCTCAGCTTTTGCAAGAGAGTCGTTCTTTGCCTTTTCGGCTTTCTTTATAGAATCCGTACGGTTTTTTTCAATAGCCTTTAATTCTTTATCCCGTTGTTTACGCAGTTTTTCTTCCTCCTTCAAAGCCGCTTTTTCCTCTTTTGTAAGATTTTCTTTATTCTTACCGAACAGGTTTTTGATTCCATCAACAGGATTATTTATAATGTTTTCTATTCCTCCGATTACTTTACCGGCCTTTTCCAACTGGTCTTTCGACAGAATGTCGTCAGCCGTTACTTCTTTTTCATTTACAGGTTGTTTTGTTTTTTCATCTTCAGGTTGTCGATTGATAGGCCTGACCGGTTTAATATTTGTTGGAGCCGGTAATTCCGGTTCTACTTTTTCTTTTTCGGGGGATTCCTGTAAAGTTTCAATATTGTATTTACCCTCTTTCCAGTATGAAACCAGCTGAGGCAACAGGTTGTTATAATGCTTGCTAAAGAATTTTATATACTGCTCCAAACCAAGTCTGGGCATGACTGTTGTATAGTTTTCGACCGAAACAGGGACGATAAAAACAGATGGATCGATGTTTTGAATCAGCATATCCTCATTAAAGGCTTTAGTCAGATAAGACCTTATAGCTGCAAAAGATTCAAAGCCCTTTACCTGTAATACATCATATGGAGGATCGGTGTCGAAACTCAGGTCAAAGGTTTGTATCACGTAGTTTGAGAAATTATAATCGGCAACCTGATAAAGGAGGTCGTTGCGGTCGATAGTTTTTGGTTTGAACATGAACAGAAGAATATGCGGCACGTCCAATGTATCCGAATATTGCAGGGCTTTTCTTGCTCCTGTATCTGTTGTGTCGCTACTTGCGTACGCTTTATCCCAATTAAAGTCTGTTATTGGGGAACCATCGGATAGTATAAGCTTACCTTCCTTCACTCTGTTTAATATTTCACTTGCCAAAGGTGTGACATCGGCCTTCGGATAATTTTCCGTCAAAGAAGCCAGGTTAGTCATAAGCCCTCCGGCATCGCGGGTCTGGGCGTATGTGAGAGCATTTAGCAGCGCGAAGTTAGGCATCAGGTCAGTAAATGGGTATTTGGTTTTCATAGCCTGATAATTTCTCCTTACAGTTTCGATATCAGCTTTGCGATATGCCTCGTATGCTTCGTTGTAAAGAGAATCCTGCAAGCTTGCCATATGCCTGAAATTCCATACATAGTCCGGTTGCGACAAAGGTGTCGCATATTTTCCGTCAGGGAATCCGGATAATAATTTTGAGCGGTATTGAGCCATCATGCTCTCATTGCCTGTTCGCATGTATATGAGCAACAACTGGTAATATATTTCTTCTAAATTGGGAGTAGACGGAAAACGCCTGATATCCGTATTAAATGCATCTATAGCCAGCTCCATATTGGCAAGTTTATCCTTATATATTTTACCCATATTAAACAGGGCGTTTTCTATAAGTTCGTCCGATTCCCTTATGGCTTCCGGTGTCAGAGGAAGCTGTTGTAAGTAATAATCGACTGAATATATGTCTTCCGATACGGGAGCTTTGTTTTCCGGTTGTCCGGCTAACAGACTGTCCGGCTTATTTGTCTCGCTTTCGGTTTCAGCCGCGAGGATATCTTCCATTCCGGAAGAAACTTTATTTCTTCTACGCCAGTCATCTTCGGGTTTCCGTGTTCCCCATTGTTGCCGGAATGCAATTTTCCCCTGAGCTACAGCCTGATCATTATAAAAATAAAAAGAATCGCCGGAACCGCTCCGGATCGGTACTGTAGGTATAGTCGCTGTCGGAGGCTTGGATAGGGACGACTCTATATCGCCCCACGAAGATATGTTATTGACCCGTTCCTCGATACGTTTCTGAGTTTCTTCTTCTTTCGCTTTTTTTTCTTCCTCGTCCCTTAGTCCGGCGATTTTACCGTTTATTATAGCTAATCGTTCTTCTTCCGGTAACTGAGCAAGATATTGCAGGCTGTCCTGTTCTTCAACAGTCTTTACATGTACCGCCAATTCATCTAAAACACCAGAACGGAGAGCTACCCGCGGGTAATCTGTATGATTTCTGGTTAGTTGAGCCAATGCTTCACTATAGCATGGTTGAGCCAAGACAAACTTACGCTGTTCAAAATATACATCGCCTAATTTTATTTGGCTTACAGCCTTGTCGTAGCCATTGCGGGTACTTTCCCCGATCGCTTTTTTATAATTCTCTATGGCATGTATTGTATCGGATTTTTCTAAGTATATATTTCCCGCAATGTAATATACCTGGTCCAGGTACTCTTCATTCTTTGAACTTTTAGACATTTTAGCAAGTTGGCTGAGAGCCTTCGTTTTCCCCGGAGTATCATCTAATTGGATCTGTTGCAATTGAGCATTGATGGAATACTTGTACGGGGTACTCATTCCCCTGACAGAAGCGAAGGCCTTTTCCGCTTTAAGCTTATCTCCTAAACCCGCATACAATTGCCCCAAAAGATATTTCATCCGAAGTTTCAGGTGTTTATCTTTTGTCTTTTTTACGGCTACTTCGATATGTGGTATAGCAGCCTCATACTCATTGTTATAAACCAGATAGTTGGCTTTTACCAGAGAATATAATCCGGTATGCTTATCAGGAACTTCCCCGGCAAGTTCCATTTTATGTAATATATTCCCTGCTTCGTACATCCAGCCCATTTCGGTATATGCACGCGCTATCCAAAGCCGGCATTCAGCCACTATTCCGGGTTGTGAGCTATATATTTTGGTGATATAAAGAAAGGTAGTGATAGCCTGCAAATAATCTTCTTCCTGAAATTCGGCTTTGGCAAGTAACAGCCATACCACATCCATAAACGGAGTGTATTCTTTTTGTTGTAGCCACGCCTGGTATCCGGCGTCGTTTCGCCTGTCGGGATCTTTTTTGGGCTTAGTTTTTATAGAGTGTAACTTGATGGCTTTTGTCGTTTTATCTATCGTAGTCGTAAAACTACCTGCCTGAGAATTCGTTGATAATGAATCCGAATGTTGAGGAAAAATGTAAAGTATTTGGGACAGATTCTCTTCCCTGCCTTTTTCTTTAGCCTCCAAAGCCTCTTTATATGCAATTCCGGCATTATAATGTATATTGTAGCGCGTGTTTATGGAATGGTAAAAACGATTCGCAGCCGTGTTCTTTTTATTGGAACAGGATGAAAAAAACAAAGATAAAAAAACAACACTGACCAAGAGTACCAGTGCGCGGATTCGGTTATTTTGCGACACGTTTCGAAACAGTCTGATTCTATTATAAAAACACAAAAATAAGCAATTTATTGTTTTTTCATCAATTAATATGTGAAAAGTAAAGATCCCATCTAACTAACTGAAACACAGCGACGAACTAAAAAAAAACAGGCAACGGACAAGTAACATTACTAACACTTTGATATGCTGTGCTTTGTGTGACAGAAACAGCTCTTTTACCTTGCTAAAGGTACGGAAAAACCACAGATCCGGCAATCAAATAATATCCTGTTTACGAAAATATCCTGCAACAGTTTCTCAAAGTTTATCCGGAAATATTTCTCGCAATGTTCGGTAAATAGGAAAGTTGTAAGAAATTTATTCTACCTTTGAAACTCAGAAAGCAGATAAGGACATTGAATATAAAACGTCTTCGCGCTTCTTTAGGCCTTGAATATTTATCGGATTTAATACATTCATAATAAGACTTTTAACGAGTAGCAAATCGTAAAAGTTACTGAAAATCAGCGAACCATTCAAATTTCATACGACTATTCTATTGATAATCAAATATTTATTCCGTTTTATAACGAACCATTGTAAATGGAAAAGAGATGAAAAAACACTATAAGACTGTCATTCAGGAAGTAACACCTTTGTCAGGAACGGATTGTTTTTATATAGTAGACAGACATAAAACAAAATTTACCTATCCGATCCACAGCCATGCGGATTTTGA
>JAISES010000244.1 GCA_031263965.1 Prevotella sp.
AAAACCCGTTGTGAGCGAGTTTTTTACGGCCAACGACGGCACATGGCATAGTCATGTCGATTTGGGACAATGGGCCGACCTGATGCTGGTAGCTCCCGCTACCGCCGCTACATTAGGCAAGATGGCAAACGGAATTGCCGACAATATGCTCATAACCACATACCTTTCGATGAAGGCTCCCGTTATGGTCGCTCCTGCTATGGACCTGGATATGTTTGCCCATCCTTCCACGACCATGAGCCTCGATCTGCTGCGGTCTTACGGAAATATAATAATAGAACCGGCAGCAGGCGAACTGGCCAGTCACCTGACAGGCAAAGGACGCATGGAAGAGCCTGAAAAGATATTGTCTGTTGTAGAGGATTTTTTCAGAAAACAAGGATCTCTTTCGAAAAAAAAAATACTGATAACGGCCGGCCCGACGTATGAAAAGATAGATCCGGTACGTTTTATCGGAAATTATTCTTCGGGCAAGATGGGCTTTGCTCTTGCCGGAGAATGCGCGCGCCGCGGAGCCGAAGTTACATTGGTGGCAGGCCCGGTTTCGATGAAGACAAATCACCCGAATATAACGAGAATAGACGTAGAATCGGCAGAGGAGATGTATAACGCTTCAATGAAAGCTTTCCCTGACATGGATATTGCAATATTATGTGCCGCAGTGGCCGACTTTCGTCCATCGGAACGATATACGGAGAAAGTGAAAAGAGGTGAGGATATTCTTAATATCAACCTTGTACCGAACAAGGATATAGCGGCATCGCTCGGGAAAATAAAGAAATCGAATCAGCGTTTGATCGGTTTTGCTCTGGAAACCAATGACGAACAGGCAAATGCCCTAAAGAAAATAGTTAAAAAGAATCTTGATTATATTGTACTTAACTCTTTGAACGATACCGGAGCAGGATTTAAGTACGATACCAATAAAATATCTATTCTGAACAGGAACGGAGAAAAGAAAGATTATGCATTGAAGCCGAAACAGGAGGTAGCTTCGGACATTATCGACGAAACAGTAGGATGATACAGTTTTCAAACGAACATATAGAACCGTTATTAAGACAGATGTGGAAGGTTTGCTTTGAGGACGCAGATGCATTTATAAACCTTATTTTCACTCAAAAATATAAGCACGGAAATACACTTGTCTACTTTGACAACGATATAGCCGTTGCGTCTTTACAGATGCATCCTTACACAATTTCTTTTTATGGAGAGGAAATTCCTTTTGCTTATCTGGCGGGCTTATGTACGTTGCCCGGATACAGAAATAAGGGATACATGGCTCAACTGATCAACAAAGCCCATCAGATACTCAAAGAGCGTAAAATTCCATTAGCCATCCTTATTCCTGCGGAAGATTGGTTATTCCGGTTTTATGAAAAATTCGACTATGAGCAAGTCTTTGATAAGAGCGAAAAACCTATTTATCCATTGGACAGAATATTAAGGGAAAGCCCGGATATTAAGTCAGCGTACTCGTTTTTCGATTCCTTATACAGAGATAAAGACTTCTGTGTGCAGAAAAGCTTCGGAGATTTTAAAACCATAGTGCAGGAGTATATAAATGACGGATCTCCGGAGAAATACAACCTTGCAGGAATGACCCGGGTTATAGACGAAGAGTTTTTATTGAAACTCTATACCGGAAAAAATCCATCTCTCAAAATCCGGCTGGAAATAGAAGGACAAACTTACTTATTGAACAATGGCATTGTAGAAAAAACGCCGGAAAGCCCCGACATAGAAGTAAACCGTCGATTGCTGTGCCGGTTGCTGTTCGGATATAAGACCAACAAACTGGAGAAACCGCTGCGTAACTTGTTTGCAGGGCATCATTCTGTAATGAACCTGATGCTCGAATAAATATTTTTTAAGATGCTTTCTCCCGTCATTACGAGGGTTTACCCTCGCAGACAATCAGTGTAAAAAGGACTTTTGAGACATCCCTTGTGTTTTATTAATTTTCGTCATCGTCATCTCTCCGTTTTTTCTTTTTCTTACCGGAGAAGAGCGATTTCATTTTTTTTACGGCAAAGCGCCACAACAACGGCTGCACTATTTCCCACACCAGCGGATAATAAGCCATTAGCCCGCTCCATGCTGTTTGCGCCAGTCCTGCCGGTTCGGATACCTCTGTTCCTTTCTCTTTATTTTCCTTGCCTCCAAATCCCAGCCAGCCGGCAATGCCTGATGCTGCGCTGTTTATCAAGAGCAAAGGTGCATTGTCCGACAAATACGTCCAATGTTCCAACAACCGGGTTTTGCCCTCGGCACACTCACGGCGGAGTATCTCTTTTTCCTGGCGGATTTCGTCCAATAGTCTGTTTTTATTTTTCATCGGTTTCCATTTTTCTTATAATCTTAATCGTACCCGATAGAATGGCGTTTTTGATTTTTCCTCTGAAAATAAAAACTACCAGCAACAAGAACAGAGAGAACAAGGCTATAATGCCAAATCCGGCAGCCTGACTGCCAAGTATTTCGCCGATCAGGAAGGCTAATCCCAGAAGAATAAAGAAAAGGGCGAAAGATACGATGGACGCAACTATTAAGCCATATCCCAAAATTGACGCCGACATGCTTGCTTTTTCGTAAGCATCTAATTTAAAGAGGCGTATCCTTTTGTTGATATAGCTTAATAGTTCCAGCCTGGTATCGTCAAGCAAAGAACTCAAATTATGGTCCTTTTCAGAGTTATTCGGCATTGTTGTTATCCAAATCGTTTATTTTTTCCTGAATTTTGTTGTTTGTTGCGGTTTTTATTTTACGCCCAAGGCTGTTGATACTTCTAAGCCATTCATCCTTTTTGTCCGAAGCGGCAATATAGCCTACCGCTGCGCCCAAAGCTGCACCGATAGCTAAGAATAGTAAATTAGAACCAGTCTTATTCATAATCTGAATTATTTTTTATTTTTCTTATTATACTAAAATTCTCTTCTTTCCTTTCAAAAACAAGCGACTAATATAATTACTTTTTAAGAAAAGAGAAAAAATCTTTACTAAAAATAACTATTCACTCTGTATGTTTTAAGAAAATGAGTCCTTTTTCTCTCGTCATTGCGAGTCTGAAAGACGAAGCAATCCACTGACCCATCCCGATCCTCTCCTAAAAGGCAGAGCTGTTAAGTGTTATATGGTTCGATTATAATAAAACACAGAGTGAAAGGGGTTTAAAAGAGTTCTTGTTAAAGAATAGTATTTTATTTTTATCCGAAAATAGTATTTCATATTATTTTCCAAAATTTCAAATGTAATTCTTTATAATTCGAAACGTTCATAAGCCATCCTTACATTTGGAATTATAGTATAATTTTCGCCTTGTGAAATTCAACAATCATATTATATATTTGTGGTAATTTGAGTATGTTTTAAACTTTCTACAGCATTGTAGAGAGAGTATATTTTATTGCCTAAAAGTATCTATTATATCGTAAGGGAGGACTCTATTTGTTTGTACTTAGATGTAAAAAAGATATAGTTCGTATCGACCAGGACATTCAATACATCAAGATAATCTCTAAGTTTCCAATACTTATCTGAATTATATGTACTGGTATCAGTGGATAGATATGGAGGATCCACAACGAATACCACACCCGGAACATCTTTATATTGTTTATATGTTCATTTTCTCCCGTCTTTGCGAGGGTTTACCCGAAGCAATCCGGCTGTATTTTTTCGGGCAGCCACAAAGGGCTACCCCTACCGCTAACCGGCCAATTTCCGGATCGCTTCACCTTTGTTTCCGTGTCAGGCACAGAATGACAGGCTTTGAGACAGCCTCAGCATATTGACAATAATACTGTTACAAATTTTTGTCATATACTCGGGAAAATAACTATAAAAAAGATTTGCTATAAAATTTACACAGTTTATAAGAATTGAAAAAGTTGTAAAACATGAAGAAATGTGGCTGAGGCGACTAAAATAAAGACTTTTTTATTTGTTTTAGTTAAAAAAGAACTATCTTTGTGCCTTGAGTAGTCTTTCCTCCTGGGTTTGGAGAAACGGGAAAGGAGTTGGAAATATTGAATTTATATAGGAACAGGCTCTTAATAAAATTTTATTAAGTGAATATATATGAGTAAAGTAGCATTTATCACAGGCGTTACAGGACAAGACGGAGCGTATTTGTCAGAATTTTTGATAAAGAAGGGTTATACAGTACATGGCCTTAAGAGAAGATCCTCTATGTTTAATACAGACAGGATCGATCATCTGTATCAAGATCCGCATGATAAGAATCGTAATATGATTCTTCATTATGGAGATATGACCGACAGTATGAACCTGACGCGTATAATCGGGGATATTCAGCCCGACGAGATATACAACCTTGCAGCGATGAGTCATGTTAAAGTTAGCTTTGATATTCCCGAATACACTGCAAATGCAGACGGTATAGGCACTCTTCGTATTCTTGAAGCCGTTCGTCTGCTGAACTTAACCCATAAAACCAGAATCTACCAGGCTTCGACATCCGAACTTTATGGTTTGGTGCAGGAGATCCCACAAAAAGAAACTACCCCATTTTATCCAAGGAGCCCTTATGCAGTGGCAAAACTGTATGCTTACTGGATAACTGTCAATTACAGGGAAGCTTACGGGATGCATGCCAGTAATGGTATTCTTTTTAATCATGAGTCACCCTTAAGAGGAGAGACATTTGTTACCCGGAAAGTTACACGGGCAGTTGCCCGTATAGTACTGGGGCTTCAGGAGAAGGTTTATATGGGCAACTTGTCCAGCAAGAGAGACTGGGGGCATGCCAAAG
>JAISES010000269.1 GCA_031263965.1 Prevotella sp.
ATTCACCACGACATAAAACCTGAATATCTGCAGAATTACCTGAACGAGTTTTGTTATAAGTTCAATCGCAGGTACTTCGGTGAAAACCTTTTCGACAGGCTGCTTATTGCTTGTGTGACGTACAAAAATCATTTTGGGTATACTTGCGGATAATCATATATTTTAAAATATTTCATATATCACTGATGTATAGCAGGTTTTGAGAAGAATATTCTAAGTGGATCATTGAGAAAAGCAAGTTGAAATTAGGCTGTTTCAGTTGAAAAGTTGCTGAGAGAAGTAGGCTATTCCGATTTATAAAAAGTGGCTTGGAGAGGAGTTGGATATGCTTGAGTTAAACCAGAGAGTTAAAACGAGTAATAGGCGATTTCAAGTTATCCAATAGGATAGGTAATGCGAAAGTGTATATCTTTCTGTGAATATTCAGCCTTATTTAAAAAAGAATTATCGGCAAAAAGCCCCTCCACAATGGTATTCATCCAGATTTCTCGCTGAATAGCCATATTCATTTGCCGGATGCCGCTCCTCCGAAGAGGCTCACCAAAGCTCCACCCCCGAACACGCCTGCGAAAGGCAGCCCCGATAGAAATAGTAATTTTTTTCAGATTAATTTTCTTAAAAAGAATAATTGTTATACTTTTGTGCCTACCAAAACGACTTCGTAGCTCAGTTGGTAGAGCAACTGACTCTTAATCAGTGGGTCGAGGGTTCGAGCCCCTCCGAGGTCACAAAGAGAAAATCAGCCACTTACAGCATATGTAGGTGGTTTTTTGTTTTTATGCTTGTTCTTTATTGCTTTCAGTATAAGACTTTCTCCGTTCGTAAAAAACGAAAGAAGCCGTGCACGGCCTCTTTCAATGTTGATGCATCGCTGCATTAAAAAGTGTTTGTATGAGTAAATAGGCAAAAAGAAGTATTTATTAATGATATTAGTTACATAAACAACTAAAAAGACCTTACCATTATCCGGTAAGGTCTTTCCACTTATTATACAGGTTTTAATCTTATACGCCTAAAACGATGGATGCGTTTATGTTGAGCTTTTTACTTATGCTCCGAGCGATAGATAAAGTAGGTTCGCTTTTACCCGAGACAATCTCACTAACACGTGAAGGACTTATCCCCAGCATTTCGGAAATACTCTTTTGGGTAAGCTCCATTTCATACATATGGAGCTTAAGCGCATCAGCTAACGATGGCTTTTCAATCGGGTAATGCTCTTTCTCATATGCTACCACTAAATCGGTGAGGAAATCAAGCTCTATCATGTTCTTATCGGTAGCGGGAGTATTATCGTTAACGATTTCTACCAGTTCATCGATTCTGGCCATAATCGCTTCGTATTCCTGTTCGGTCTTTATAGTTTTCATAATCATACTTTTAAACTTTTGAACAATCTTCTATTTTATCATATTCGGCGTGAGTACCGATAAAACGGATATAAACGATTTTAGGAACTAATAATATTAATGCAACCAACCTGTATGAATTGCCTTTTATGTTAAAAACATATCGTTTATTGCCTACTGCATCTACACTGCCGAATGTCTGCTTTAAACACAGCATAGGGAAGATACTTTAAGTTAGAACTTTCGAGACGGTTTGAGAAAATATTCTAATCCACTCCGTATTTTATCTGGTCAAACATAAACGGGAATATACTTTCCTCTGCTCCGTAATTGATCAAAATTTCTTTATCCGCATCAAAAAGCATCCGGAATAATTCAAAATCAAGATCCTGATAGTAAGCCTGTTTATAAAGATCTACTGCGCCCTTCTTATTCCCCGCTACCAATTCTACATGACCGGCATTTAAAAAGTCGTGAACGGTGGGTTTATCCGAAAGAATCTGCTTATAATATTTCTGAGCCAGTTCGTATTTTTTCTGCAAAAAAGCAGTCCAGGCTATAGGTCTCCAAGCCTTTGTCCCTTTACTATCCAGCAGTTCAACCTTAAAATAGGCATTCAATGCTTGTTCATAATCGTTTAATTCCAGAAAACAATGCCCTATATTTAGTTCGACTCCTATATTATCCGGCGTCAACCTGGCAACCTTCAGGTAGTATTCCAATGACAATTCAGGTTTCTTTTGGGTTTTGTATAATTGAGCAATACGTTTCAGTATCCAAGAATTATTGGGCTTCAACAAATCTGCTTGCAAGTATGCATCCAATGCTCCGCCCGGATTGCTGAGCATTTGCTTGCAATAACCTATCTTCTGCCAAATATCGTCACTTTGAGTATCGGACTGAATCAACCTGTTAAATATATCCAATGCTTCACTGAAATTATTCTTCTCAAAACAATAAAAAGCTATTTTCCTCATGCTGTCCACATCCGAAATAAGTGGCGCTATGGATTTTTTGTCGTAGAAATTAAGGTTTAGCTTAAATATATCGAAAAAGCTACTTCGGTAAGGATTAAGTTTAAAGAACCGGTACAGGTCCTGAATATATTGATTTGATGCAACCTCATCATCAGTAGCAGGGTTCATGGCTTGAGTTTCTTTCTGTAGTTGCTTTATCTCTTCCGATTCGGCGCCCATCTGCCCAAGCATCATTTCACGCTGGGCTGAAGATATTTGCAACAGGCTAAAGCAGAAAGAATATTTATCTGAATTGCACATATGCCCCGAGTCCACAATAGCGGCTTGCATTAAACTGTTCTTTTTTTCTTGCGGGAATAAAGATATTAATTCCGAATAAGACGGATCGAAAGGCATTAACCAATTACTCATTTTAGAAAAAAAAGGAAAATGTTTCAGACCGGAAAAAGTAGAATGAAAGACATCTGCGCCTTCCATCTGTAGATTCGAATATTCCTGTAATTTCTTACCTAATCCCGATTCTTCCAATTCTTTCTGCCATTCCGGATTTTTCTCCGAAAATTCAGATTCTCCCATTAGTTCGTCCAAATTCAATTTCCGTCCGGCCAGACTATTGAACTTCATCATTTCGGGCAATATTTCTTCTCTGATTTTTTTACTTATCTGTTCTGTTCCACGCGAACGGATAAGTTGGATAATTATCCTCAGAACAGATTTCCGAAAGCCCTGATTTTCCGACATTATAGCTAACCGGCTTTGTAATTCGGGATACAAAGACCATCTTGTATCATACATTTGCATGACTACAACGAGCCCCACAATAGCCCTGGCACGGAGTTGCGTGTTTCCGGAAACGGCCACATCCATCAAAAGCCGTATTTTATACGAATCGAAACGATGAAACAAACTAAGATTTATAGCCGACAAAAACAGGCATTTCTCCCTTAACGACAATTCTATGTTGTTTACAAAAGAAAGATAATCAGCCAATCCGACTTCATCGGTGCGGGATGATACAAATATCGCATTAAACATATCCGAAGCTATACGCTCCCGTCTTACAGCCAACTCGCGCTTCCTGTTGGTTTTCTCATCACCATCTTCCAACAAATCGACAAGAGATATAGAACCTGCAATATCTTTCAATTGGCTTTCATAATCGCTGATTGTACTATTCTTTAGAGTATTAACCCGATATTTTTCATAAAAAATATTTGATGATTCTACTTTTAACAGCTCATCTGCCGAATCGTCCGTTAATTCGTAAAGAGACCGCAACAGATTACGATATACATTTTCCCGTTCAGGATCGTCCACTCCTTCAAACATGTAATGGAGCATAAACTTATAATTAGTTTCTAGCTCTCCCAAAGTCTCCGAAACCTTCCAATCCTGCGTATTCTTTATCAATTTAGTCAGTGACTGAAAGACATCGTTCAACTGCCTTTTTGACAGATGAAGAAATATATCTTTTTTCAGGGCTATTATATCGCGGCTATTCATTCTTTCTGTTTATTTTAAAATTCTTTCATCTTCTCTAATTCGTAAGGATCAGTGTAGAAGGCGCCTCTCTCAATAAATTGGTTTTTTGAGCATCCAATTCTTTCCAGCTATTGAGGCTGATCAATATTAAATCCTGCTTTTTAAGTATATCGCTATCAACCGGAATATTATTGTTCCACAATTGGAAGAGATATGGGTTTACGGATTTTATGGCTTTTACAGATTTAACAAACTCTATCGACTTTTCCGACAAACCTATATGATCCCACAATGTTATTCTCACATAAGAATTTTCAGCTAGTCTTTCCATAAATTCACCCACAAAAATATCTTCTTCGTCGAATATGGGAACAAAAATATTACTCATGCTTATTAATCCTTTATCAATAAATATGCCAACCGACATATTAGTCTTCGATATTATCGAACGGGTACGATCGTCGAACGGTGCGCCAAAGGTTCCTTTCTTCTTTATCTGATTTTGTATTATCGACAGTATATAGTCGGGAATATAACTCAGGTTATTGGAAAAACGTCCCAAAAAGCCATCCGAATACGTATATGTATATCCCTTGTTTCCTATCAGCAAGAAATCATATTCGCCCTTGTTCGCGATTTTAATAATACTGCTTTGGAAGTTATTAGTTACCTCAAACATAGTGTTTATATCCTGCTGCAAAGAATGAGCTTCTTCTTCAACAGGGCGGAATATCCTTTTTTCTTCCTGATCGATATTATATTGATGCATCGGATTTCCCTCTGTTAAGTGCAACAATGCAACTTCGGATTGAGATTGCCTCTTCTTGACCAGATAATTTGCCAGCAATAATAGTTTCCGGCCTGTTTCCGAACTGGCAAACGGCACAAGAATTTTGAATTTTTTCTGCTCCAGCAACTCTATATCATTATGCTTTTTCTTAAATATTTTATCCAGAATATTTAGAGAAGGAGATGTCATAAACGTAGTAACCAAGGCCATAATAACCATCATAGCAAATAACTCCGGCGTCAGGATACCAAGATCTAACCCGATATTCAGCACTACCAGTTCCATCAATCCCCTGGTATTCATCAGCGCACCTATAATCAGACTATCTTTCCAGCTTTGCCCTACAAAACGCGCTGCCACAGCACTTCCCAAAAATTTGCCCGCTACGGCTACGGCAATTACAATAAAGCTTATGAGCCAGAGGTGCGAACTGTTCAACAATCCTATTTCAGTTCGTAATCCTGTATAAACAAAAAATAACGGCAATAATATGATCAATGTTACGTACTCTATTCTCTCCGTCAGAAGGTTGCGCAAACGTATATTCGAAGGCATTATCACTCCGGTCAGAAAGGCGCCGAACAGAGCATGGATACCAATCGCCTCTGTTGTATAAGCCGACAGGAACAACACTAAAACGAATCCTCCCATCATTGTTTTAGTCATCCCCTTAGTGTGATGATTATCTGCTATATTTTTCAGTATAGGACGTACAACCTTAAACATAATAATCACATATACGACAGCCATGGATATTACATACAAAGAGCTCGTAAAATCGCCGGCCTTAGCAATGGCAATAACAGCCGCCAGCAAGCACCAGGCAGTAAGGTCGTCAATAGCGGCACAGGTAATAACCATCGGCCCTACCAATGTTTTGTTAATCCCCTTCTCGTGCACAATACGGGCCAATACAGGAAAGGCCGTTATACTCATGGCTATTCCCATAAAGAGGGCAAAAGGAATAAAGCCGGAGTGTGCATGAGTAAAATCTTCATATATAAAGTAAGCGAGCAGAGCGCCCAGGGTGAAAGGGAAAATAATACTGGCATGGCTTATTATTACTGCGCTGCGCGCTCTATTCTTTAAAACATTCAAATTCAATTCCATACCAACGATGAACATAAAAAGAATAAGTCCTATCTGACTTAACAGGTTAATATTCACCAATGAAGATACAGGAAACAGGAAATGAGACATTCCGGGGAAGTACAAGCCTAAAAGAGACGGGCCTAATACGATACCGGCAGCGATTTCCCCTATAACCGAAGTTTGACCGATTTTTTTACATATCCGGTTGAATGCTTTCACTACCAGCATTATTACAATTATCTGCAACATCAGTAAGGCAAATGGCACAGTAATATTATGAAACAAACTATTTTTGAAATCGCCCCATGCTGTTTCTCCCGCGACTTGTTGTCCGGATATAGTACGCCCAGCCTCCAAATTAGCTTTACCCAACTGAAGTATAACAAATAATACCAGGGCAAAAGAGCCTATTGCGATTATATAAAAAAGCAGATTCCTATATTTTTTCATAAACAAACTTTAGATTGACCCCTATAGCAATATTTTATACAAAATTAGAGTTTATTTTCATTCACTTTCATTACACAGAGAAAGCATACTTGCAAGCAGAGCTCGCATTAATGTTTTTTAACAAGTGTTTTATCATTGAATAGCTGCCTGAAAAACGCAATAAAGTTAAATAAAGTTAATTATTTGGTCGTAAAATAAAACTAATGCGCTATATATCAACATAATAATAATATAAATAAATGTTCACTAAGTACTATGTATTGCATGGTACTAATATTTATTCATATATTTGCATTACAAACAACATGGTATAATACAGTAAAAAATAATAGATATGAAAAAGATAATAGAAGTGAGCATAGGCAGTATCAATTTTACGATGGAAGATGATGCATATATCAGACTAAAGGAGTATCTGAAACGTTTCGAATCAACTATACCAAACAAGACAGAAGCCCGGGAAATAATGGAAGATGTTGAAGCCCGTGTAGCGGAAATTTTCCAAAAAGAAATGAGATTCGCAAATCAGGTAGTAAATATGAAACTTGTACAGACGGTAATAGACCACCTTGGGGAGATAGAATCTGAAGCAAAAGCTCCTGACGGGAACGCATCGGGATCGGGGGACGACAAGAATCCGGCCGGTTATACGATTGGCGAAAAAAAGCTATTTCGCGATTATGACCATAAGGTATTAGGAGGCGTATGCAGTGGACTTTCCGCATACTTTAACGTGGATATAACTCTTATCAGGATATTATTTGCATTCACAGCCTTCCTCTACGGAGTTACTGTTTTTTTATATATCGTTTTGTGGATAGCAATACCAAGAGCGCGATATGTAATAGATAAACTGAAAATGCACGGATATGCCCCGACAGCCGAAAATATTAAAAAATATAACTACGAATATAAATAATACCGGTATGGAAACAATAAATGTAGACAATATAAAAGCACAAATGCGTAAAGGAATTCTGGAATATTGTATTCTAAGCATTCTATCCAAAGGAGATGCATATGTTTCGGATATCATCAACGAGCTAAAAGATTCCGAGATGATTGTCGTGGAAGGCACCTTATATCCTCTACTGACCAGGCAGAAAAATCAGGGAGTACTGAGTTACCGGTGGGAAGAATCGACTCAGGGGCCTCCCCGTAAATATTATGCCTTAACGGATAAAGGCAAGGCTGTATTGACCGAACTCGACTCGGCATGGGCGGATCTGGTAAGAGTAATAGATAATATAAGAAACAAATAAAATCTAAATACAATGAAACCAACAGTAAGAGTAAGCATCGGAGGATTAGCATTCAACCTGGAAGAAGGAGCGTACCGGATATTGGATAACTATCTGACATCTCTCAAAAAGCATTTTCAGGGTAACTCCGAATCCGATGAAATCATTGGCGACATCGAAATCAGGCTGAGCGAATTGCTGCAAATGAGAATAAAGAGTAACGACAGCGCCGTGTCGGAGGCCGATGCTCAGGATATAATAAATATTATGGGCAACCCAAAAGACTTTGACGACAATCAGGATGCATTTACAAGTGAAAGTGCTACCCCAAAAGAAAACTTCGAGTATTCGCAAAAGAATGAACAGCAAGAACCTTACAGAAAGAAGTTGTTCCGTGACAAAGATAATAAAATCTTAGGTGGCGTTTTTAGCGGACTGGGACATTATTGCAGCATAGACCCGACTATTCTCCGCATAGGCATCGTCGGTTTATTATTATTTCTTAATTTCTTTTCTTTCAGAGGGGCCGGAACAATCATCCTTGCATATATTATATTATGGATAGTTATGCCGGCAGCAAAATCTTTTTCGCAAAAGCTGGCTATGACAGGAGCGGACCCATCTATAGTGAATATAGAAGACCGCAGCCAATCGGCCTCTCTGAAGCACAAAAGTTCAGCCGGCGGTTGCCTGGGTGTATTTATAAATATAATCGCAATATTTATTCTTACGATAACTATAATCTCGATAATATGCATAATACTCGGCTTGATCTGGTTATATTTCGACACGGAGCTTATCTCATTTCCCAACTATCTTTCATTGCTGGGATTCAACACCGTCAATTTTAAAATAGCAACAGTACTTGTTACATTGATCCCCCTGTTTGGCTTGCTATGCCTTATGGTGAAGATAATCAGGCGAACACCTTTTACAATGCGAACTCTGGCAAGCTTCACTATAGGACTCATATTCTGGTTTGGCGCAATTTTCTATCTGGGCAATTACGGATTCAAATTCGCTAAAAATCATAGAGATATGGCAATCGCGACCGAAAGCATATCCATTGACAGTATCAAATCGGATACATTGCGTATAAAGCTTCAGGGAGATACAAATACGATCTACACACAACCTAATAACGAAGGAATGTTGTACAAAGGAGACAAAATGAAATATCGGCAGATGCAAATACTTCCGGAAATAATAGTTAAAGAAGATTCCGCCTTGAGCAATTTTAAGATAGAAATCCGTAAAGAAGCTTATGCGGATGAGATGTATAAAGCCGAAGAGAAAGCTAAAAGCATGCATCTCAAATATATACAAACAGGTTCTCTCATAAACATAGATCCGGAATGGTACGATATGGACAACCCCTGGGATTTGCAAACTTATGAGATAATCGTCAGTGCCCCTTCAAACAAAAAAGTGATAATAGAAAAACCCCTGAAGGAAAGCTATAGAATGGATATGGAATTCACAATAAATAACAAAACTTTCAGAAGATATGATTATAATAGTCGCCGCCATTATTATTTTGATTGAACTTCTTATCAAAATATTTGTATAAAAAGATCCTGATAATAATAAAGTTTAGAAACTGTTTAAATTTTATAGCAAATTTTTTTATAGTTATTTTCAGATGGATTTTATTCTTTTTGCTTGCAGGTTTAACCCCCGCTGGCGCGGATATTTGTCCGTGTCTTGCTCCAGGAGCAATCCTTTTTTTGCTGCGCGACACACAGACTACAAGTCTGCGCGAGCGGGGGAGGGTTTACCCGAAGCAATCCGGCTGTATTTTTTCGGGCAGCCACAAAGGGCTGCCCCTACCGCTAACCGGCCAATTTCCGGATTGCTTCACCTTTCGGGTTCGCAATGACGGGAGTAACTGACAATCAAATCCTGGAATAATATTTTTCGCTAAAATTCAAACAGTTTCTCAAATTAAGTGCAACATTTATTCGTTTTTTACGTTTATTTTATGTACTTTTGTAAATGAACCTTAATTATGGGGTTATGAAAGCTGGATATTTAACTTATATTTTCATATCAATCATTACTTTCGGGATACTGATGGCATCCTGCGAGAATGACAACAACAGCTCTGTAAGGAATGTAGAGGGCCATTGGTTATATGTAGAAACAAAGATCAATGTTTCTGCATCAAGTGCAGCTTTAAAAAAATCTACAGAAGAATATATAGCCGCGACATTAAAAAATGCACAGATCAGCTACGAATTTAAAAACGATAAAACATATTACTGTCATCGGGATAATACCGATCCATTGAAGGGTAAATTTAAAATGCTGGATAAGAATTATTATCTACTGGATGATATTCGTGGAGAAAAGAGAGTTGTACGGGAAGACAATAGAATTATTGTATTATCAGATTTGAGAAAAGAAATAGCCCGTCAATTAAACGTTGCAGAAGATGCAATAATAGAAGCTACTGTAACCGAGACTTTCGAACGAGGGCTATCACCTAATTAAGAGTGCGGGTGTATCAAAAGTCTTTTTACACTGATTGTCATTGTGGGCTTGACCCGCAATCCCCTGATAAACAGTTATTAATTTTTATAAGATTCCGTGTCAGGCACGGAATGACAGGCTTTTGACATACCCTCTATCTAAGAAACTGTTTGAATTTAAACCGGTTCTAAATTACGAAAGTAATAGGCAAAGAGTTGCATTCATTCATTAAAAAACTTACTTTTGCCCCATGAAAATGCTTACCAACTAATATGACCTGCAAAAAGAAAATTTACGCTATAATAAATCCCGTATCCGGAACCTCTAAAAAACAAAACCTGCCTCACAAGATAGCAGAAAAATTCGATGCGCGCGAGTTTGACATCCATATCTTTGTAACAGGATATGCCGGACATGGCTATGAAATAGCCAGACAAGCCATTGCCGATAATGTAAAATATGTGATAGCCGTAGGTGGAGACGGCACGGTAAACGAAGTCGGCAGCGCTCTGGTTAATTCGGGCATAGCATTAGGCATTATTCCAATGGGCTCAGGCAATGGACTGGGACGGGACCTGAATATACCTATCGATTTCAAAAAAGCGCTGAATGTTATAGCCGAAGAAAATATTATAGACATCGACTACGGCAAAGTAAACGGCAAGATATTCTTTTGTACGTGTGGAATGGGATTTGACGCCGAGGTAGCCGCAAAAGCATCGGGAAAGAAAAGCAGGGGCTCTTTCATGTATTTTAAAAATATGCTGGAAACTTTTTTTCAGCAAAAGCCGGAAAGATTTGAAATTAGTTGTCCGGAAGGCACTATAGAAGATGAAGCTTTTGTAGTAACATGCGCCAATGCATCGCAATATGGATACAATGCCCACATAGCTCCTCATGCCGACATACAAGACGGTATGTTGAACATAGCCATATTAAAACCGTTAACGATGCTTGATATTCCCCAGACTTCGTTACAACTATTCACTAAGAAAATAGACGAAAACAGCAAAATGACAGAGTTGGTTACCAATAAAGCTACTATACGGCGCCAACGCGAAGGTTTGATTCACATCGATGGTGATCCGGTAAGAATGGGAACTGAAATAAACGTCGAAATCATACCGCTGGGATTAAAAGTATTGGTTCCGAAAAATCCACCGAAGAAGAACCCCCTGGCCCCCTTGGAAATACTGGCGGCTGTATTCGGATAACTAGAAATTCAGGTCGAAAGATATCCTGAACCCATCCTTATCCACATCGGGATGCCCCAGATAATTTATCCTTCTGACATAATCGATGCGGAAGATATTAAAGATATTCTCTATACCGATATTATATTCCATATAAGGCTTGTTTCTCTCCGTCGTAAAAGTTCTTTGAGGAAACAATAACATATCGTGGCTAAACATTGGGTTGTTACGGTTACTCAACCCGCCGACAAAACCCCTGAATCCAACTATCTCGCGCCATTTTAGTACTTTAAGAAATGGAATGCGGTTAAAGAACCACCCACCCATATGATAATACACTTCCCATGATAGTTGTGCGTCATGCACAAATTCGAGTGGTTCGATCATATAAAAATTACCATTCTGGATAGTGTATGAACTGTTTGCACTTGGTGTTATTAACAATGGGAAAGGCGCCTCTCCCCATATTTTCTCAGCCTGAGCCGACATTCTTAACTTTCCAAAAGGAGCTATCCACAATTCTTTCAGAGCCGAGAATGATGTCTTATTGTAATGATACTGTCCTCCAAGCATATTTTTGAGAGCAATGGTATGAGAAAGATTGAACTCTGTCTTCTGTGATGGCATAGAGTGCCTTTTTCGCCGTTGCTGAAAGAATTTTTCATGAGGGGCATACCGTAATGACAGCATTGCTTCGGTTGTCCTAATACTTTTTACACTATAAAGGTTGCCTTCTTCCTCCATTTTTTCAAAGACAAGCTTTCCGGCCGGACGTTCATGAAACGTTTGCCCCGAAAGCTTAAAAGAAAATCCTTTATAAAACTCTTTCTGATAAGCAACCTGGGTTTGCCTGTTATAAGTCATTTTCTGGTTGCTGTTGGTCCGTATCGACATCAGTATATTATCTCTTTCGGCTTGTGTATACCTCTGCCCCAGAGTATTCATATCATACTTATAAGCAACGCTTACGCTATGCTTCGGGAATTCATCTTTATGATTCTTCACTTTATTGAACGCCCATGTAGCTTCGCCGTAATATTTAAATTTATTATCACGGGTTCCGTATGCGCCATATCCATACAAGAAGAGTTGCGGATGCCAGTTTTTAGTCGTAGACATCGTCAGCCTGAAGCGGTTCCCTTCTATAGAGTTGTAACTGTAAAAAGTAGGAATGGTGCCTATGTCAAGCTTATTTACCTCAGGATCTTTCGACGTTGGTATATACCCTGTTGCAACAACGCTTCCGGCGTTAAGTAATATCTTGAAGAGAAGCACCTTATTTATATCTTCCATCATCATATCCATCTTATAATCCTTCTGATGCTCTATTGGCCGGCCATGGGACCAAAATTCCCTGGGTCTTTTCAAATAGTCTTTTTCAAATACTTCCGGAGCTGCCATAATGAACACCGGATCCATCGGCTTGTTTATCTCAAAATCCCCATAAGAACGGGTCTTGTCGATATAAAACTTAAAAGCCTCCAGCATAGATACATCTATAGCCATACGTTCCTCCATCGGAATCCATTTGTTATCTGCCTTTTTGAAGTCGTGCTGTATAACAAGCTGATCCACAAAGTTTATATTCATCTTTTTAGGAGTCCTTATTACGGCCCGCTTTACAGCATAGGCGCTATCCAGCGATATATACAAACTTCCGGTAAAACCCACATCACGGGAATTAAACGGTGCAAAATCCAGCTTCACATACCTGTCTGAATCAATAGCAGTAGTATCCGACAGATACCAGCGGTAAAAGCTGATGGAATTTTGTTCACTTAATGGCCCGACAAAAGAATGGAAAAGCAGCTCAATAGAATTGTCGAAGATGGATATGTCTTTAAATACTTCTTTAATAATAGCATCTAATCCTTCGGTTTCGATAGCCTGATCGATCCCCGAAATATTATATCCTTTTACTATGCGTTTAGTATCTTCCGGATTTTTCCGGTGAAATACATCTGTAATTTTCTCCCTTACGGAAAAAGGCAATATCGGTTTATTGTCTATGATGGAAGAATCCATATAATCGGGAAGGAATTTATAGCGTTTAAACAGAGGCATATCCGGACTAAACTCATTTATGGCAAAAAACATGCGCTCATATTCCCTGTATTGATAGTAATTAAGATCGGTAATATTATTCTGAGCTTTATGTGCAATTACTTTTTTTATCAGTTCAACAGCCGGATTGTTTTTCTTCGAATATTTCTCTTTCCGGGGTTTTATGATTACTTCCTGTAACTGCTTATCCACAGGTACAAGAAATATATCTTTCACGGTAGTTCTTCCCGGAATTATAGTAAAAGAATAAGGCTTATATCCCAAAATAGCCGCTGTAACAGTAGTCGCTCCTCCCCTGTTGCTCAATCTGAATTCACCCTCTTCATCAGAAAAAGTACCGATAGAGGTATTACTGAATGAGACTGTTACAAATGGCAGTTTTTCATGAGAGACAGAGTCTCTGACAATTCCCCGTACTGTTGTCAGGCTTTGAGCATATGACACAGTGTATAACAAGCAAAGTATAGAAAAAAGGCATACTTTTTTCATTCGTATATATGATAGTCGTGGTAGGCTGCACATTTAAATTTCTTTAAGTTCTATCCTGAACAATTAAAAACCGGAAGCAAAAATCGCTTTTTACTTCCGATTTTCATACATATGACTGTGCAATTTAAAATTAAGCTGCACAAATTATATTTTTTTAATTAATTCGAGCTGCTGGTTATAAGTAACTGTTAGGAATTTTATAGCAAATTTTTTTTATAGATATTTTCAGATGGATTCTTTTCTTTTTGCTTGCCCCAAAAGGTACATAAAATCAAGATTTACAACCATTTTGAAGCATAATCCCCAAAAAATACATAATATAATAAAAAAAACATTTCGAAAAATGTATTTTTTTTATAAAAATATATTATTATTGTAAAATAATATGGTAACCACAAATTAAAAGTGTTTTTATGATAAATTTAGCGGTTCAAATATTTGCAAAATATACAATATTAAACCTATTATTTCCTTCTGAAAATTTGGAGGTTAGCTGTATTTTATTAGAGAGAGAGAGAGAGAGAGAGAGAGAGAGAGAGAGAGAGAGAGAGAGAGAGACTTATCTAACCACCTATATATACGCGCGCGTACTTAACGC
>JAISES010000376.1 GCA_031263965.1 Prevotella sp.
ATTATAATAAAACACAGAGTAAAAGGAGTTTAAAAGAGTTCTTATTAAAGAATAGTTTTTTATTTTTATCTGAAAATAGTATTTCATATTATCCTGAAAAATAATGAAATAAAGAACTCCTCTTACTCGTTTTACTCTGTGTTTAAAAACAAAACTTAACTGCACTGCCTTTTAGGGATGCACGGGGTGGGGTCATTGGATTGCTTCGTCGTTGCACTTCTCGCAATGACGGGAAAAAAAGAACAAAATCCATCTGAAAATACCTATAAAAAAAGCTTGCTATAAATTTTAAATAGTTTCTGAAAGATGAAAGGGTGACAAATTGACCATGACTGATTGTAAATCCGAATGGCAGGGAAGCCAGTACCAGCCATCGGACGCTATCTTTATTTTCGTTTCAATTTGCAATTATAGAATAGATTACACCCTACCCCTATTACCGAAAAGCCCAACAGCATGAACGGCATGTACCAAATGATAAAGTCTATCTGCGGATGCCAGAACGAGTGCTCCTTGAATATCACATACCACGAAAGAGGGCACACGGCAGAAACGAATGTGGTTACAACAAGCGTATTGTATTTTCTATTGCCTGTTTTCTTTGACAAGAAGAATACTATTCCTCCGAAAAGAATAGTCAGGCCAATTGGTATGACAAACCATACATCAAACGGCATAGATACAAATCCCCATTCGAAAGCATTGCCCCGGAGATAATCCTTAATCACATTATTCCACAGGAACGAAAGAGAACCGGAACCCGCAAACCTGTCGCTATCCAGGTCGGCGCCCGATAGTCCGCTCTTGAAAGACGACCTCCTGAGAAAAGCGTTTGACAGATATTGAAAAGCAGAATTGTAGCTTTCCAACAAGTAGCGAAGTTGAAAGATAAGCGCTCCGAATTGTAAAACGATAGCTATTCCGGCAACGAGCGCCGATTGCACAGAAAGTTTTATAAAATCGATCACTTTCCATTTTTCCAGAATGGCATAGTAAACTATCGGGATAAATATAGCCAGCATAGCTGTGGATATAAATTCCAATCCCGAAAAGAAGAGTTTAATCAATACGGCAACGAACAACCAGATCAATATTTTCTTCACAGGAACCTTATCCGGCGAAAGATGCTTTTTCTCGAGGAGTAGCAACATAGTCAAAAACGGTGCATAGAAATTCCATAAAGCCCACCATAAGCCATTGCCTCCGAAAAGGACCAGCCAGGATGACAAGAACGTAAATATGAATGCAACCAATGCAGCCGCAAAACCAAAGTTACGGCAGATCCAACCTGTAAACAGCATAAAGCACAAGGCCAGTAACGCGCAGTTTATAAATCGCAGTATCTGATAGTCGGTAAGATTATCGAACGGCAATACTTTATGTATGGCATACCAGAATAAGGCGTTTCCTCCCGAATGGCTTACATAAACACAATAATCTTCCGGCGTTTTCTCCTTTTTCAGGAAATAGTCCGGCTGTGAGCCTTTGAACTGAATAATTATATGATCCCGTATCAACAAATCGTTTATCTGATCTCCGGCTAATATGCTATCGGGCACTTGTGTCTTATCGTAATTAACTCCTGTGAATCCCGATGCAAAAAACACCCCGTCTTTTTGAGCCTTGGCCATTTTGCCTACAACTAACGCTTCTACAAAAGTTTCGTAATCATGGTATCTGTGATCGGGTATAATCCTGAATGCATTGGTATAGAAGCTTGTTAAAAGCAATGCAAAGCAAATTATATAAAAAACAGACCGCTTCTTCTTAAGCCGGTTCAATATGTTATGCATAAAGGTTAAACTCTAAAAATATCTTTAAAGAAATACTTGAATTTCCACCATGCCGCGTACAATTTGCGTAACTGAAAGCGGCGGTTATAGTGGCGCATACTTTTGTAATAAACCTCACGACGTGCCTGTATGGGATATTTGTCGATAACAGACCAATCTACCACCCCTCCTAAAGGGATCAACTCGTTTGTCGATACCGCATCTATTTTATACTTCTTTGCCAGCATGGAATATATGCTCTGGTCGTGACGATTTTCCTTAAAGCCGGGCAGATCCGGACTCCTCGAAGGATCATCCGTTATCAGGCTGAAATCATCATCTATCACCTTCAGCCACTCATCAACAAATGCAGCCGACACCGGCCCTTTTTTCATGAATATAATACCGGCTTCATATTGGGTTGTTTGTGTGATGTTTTTATTATCCCTTACCCCAAAATAGTCGAATATATCTCCTTTGGTCCACTCGTATTCGAAGCGCAAGCCCTCCGGCATGCCATTATAATTGACTTCGAAACTCCTGAAGCCAAGAATGCCCGACGGGCTTTTCTCTACTATATCGTAATACTCGGCAAGCCTCTCTTTTCCATTCAGATTCAGGTAACACCCTACATCGACGTAGAGTAAGATGTCTCCATCCTCCATCGTATCTAATGTCTTTTTTATCAAAGGCGGCTTCCAGCACCAATAGCCGTAGCCTTTGGAATAAGGATACATATAACGTCCCCATTTTTTCCGGAATTCCCGGGGCAAGTCTTTTTCGGTATAGGAATATATTTTGTCGAACACTCCCATCGCCCCAGCATTTTTTACGAAACGGGGGAAACCGGGAGACAACAGGGTGTTGCCGAATGTACATAATACTTTTTTCATGTAAAGTCTTGTCTGAAACAAGACAAAGATAAACATTTAGTTGAAAATATGCTTCCAGCTATGCACTCACACGAAAAAAAATAATGAGATCAGTCTCCGTGTTCTAAATTTTTAGACCCTGTTTGAATTTTATAGCAAATTCTTTTATAGATATTTACAGTATATGTTTTTAACCACGGAGCCGCACAGAGTTTATTTTCACGGAGTAACACTGTGTACTCCGTGATTTTTCTACTCAGTGAAACTCCGTGGTTAATTTGCTGTTAATGACAGCTATATACATTTATTCTATATAATGTTTTAT
>JAISES010000393.1 GCA_031263965.1 Prevotella sp.
CGCTTCTTTTTCAGGTATCGCAGCGGAAGGATTATTTTTGTCGTAAACATGCAGAAGGCCTTCCTTTTCATACTCAGTAAACACATAATACGAACCGGTTATTTCCACATCCGTATAAAGCGGTATGTCAGTTGCGTTTTTCCATATTTCACCTATTATATGATCCTCTTTTTCCGGTATCTGATAAGAAATAGATTTTTCTTTACAGGAAGAGATACCACACAAAAAGAGCAGAAGGCTCCATATACCAAATTCCTTTTTCATAGGGATAAACTTTATATATTATTCATTTTATTCTTTCCATTTAAAAAGGCATAATACCGGATTATCTTCGGGAGATAATTTATCCAGAATAGGTTGCAAATCCGCATTCGGTGTGTAATGTTTCCCTATGAAAGAGGGTCTCAGTGTACCAATGATGTATTGACCGGTTGTTCCTTTCAGGTCAAGAGGAATTCTGATACCCCCGTTCTTGCCAAATCCATTGGCTGTGTATAAGTACCCTTTCCGGCTGTTTTTATGATAGATACCATAGTAGGTCTGAGAGACATCCCGAGAGAACATAACACATAGCAACTCCTCCGTCTCGCACACCATATAAGCGGAGATATATCCAGAATGCAGAAGCGTTGGTAGAAAGTCTGTATTATTCCTTGAATTTTCCTGCAGATAGGTTACCGGAGGAAAATCAAATGTTCCCAGTGTCAGTTCATAGTGGGTTTTTATCTCATCCCCTGTGATCTCGTAGATCACCGGGATCTGTCCGTGGTAAACAAAGTCCCGGTTCCCTACCCGGTATAAATTGCACCCCCCCACCGAAAAAGAATATCCACTTTTAAAATCGGCGGGGAAATACGTGTGTTCCAGATTCAATAACGAGTCGCAGGTCAAGACATAGTAATCGTCCTTTCTTTCTTCTTTAAGGACACCTGATGAAGAGAAGAATGAGATTGAATGATTGGAGAGTATGCTAAAAGAGGAATAATGGTCAGGAAGAGCTTTGGTATATTTAAACCGGTAATCATCCAGGTCGAAATAGAGTAACTCCTTCTTCTCGATATCATTCACGACAATCGTGCTGGCGGATAAGTCAAGATCGAATGACATCGGGCTGATATATTCACCCGGCCCTGCTCCCCGGGTGCCAATTTGTGCAAGAAATTTCCCTTCCATATCAAAAACAAACAAGGCCTTTTGTTTGATATCTAAAATATATATTTTCCCATCCCGTATCTCAACCTGTGTAACTACTCCAATTAAACACTGTTCATTCGTCTCCAATGGAATAAAGGAGAATTCCAACGAGTCGGAGAGTTGTACATCATCCGTTAAATCCAGGCGAATTTGCCGATTTGGAGAAGATGAAGTCTCATTTCTGTTTGAAGAACAAGCGACAAACAGGGTAAAACAGAATAATAATATAATGTAAGTTTTCATGATAAGTATATTATTTATGAGAGATGCCCAAAGCCTCATCCTGTGACTTTTATATTATGATTTGTAAATCAACCAATTATATCCTAATGGATACAATGACTTAAAAAGTCATTTCCATATTAAAAAAGACTTTGGAGACATCTCTCTTATTTAAAAAATTATCATATACAATATAGATATCCATTACCTGTACAATGGGCATATATATCAAAACCCTCACGATAATGTTTAACTTCTGCATAACCAGGATAAAGTGGACCACCTCCTTCTCCATATGCCAGCATTTCCACATTAGCCAATGCCAAATCAGACAGATCAATCTCAGCGTTGTTCTGAGTAAAATTCCATGCCGCAGCAACTGCTATGGCTGCGACGAAAGCTATACTTACTATTTTCTTTTTCATTATATAAAATATTAATTTTGTTTTTATTAAAAAAATCTTTGCAAGAATCATTGCTTCTTATCTACTCTCCTTCAACAGAAAACCCGTTAGATTCTTATCCGGTTTACAAACTATTTAGTATCTTTGCCCTCGCCTCCTTTCTTTTTGGGAGGGACAAACCGGGGGGCTTGCTTTGTGTTTCAGGCATCAGGCAATGCTCCCTTTCTCTGTTTTTCACAGAGCTTGTCCCTTGATTATTAGTTTTATCGGTTTATCCGTATTGCATTTTACTGTTATTGTTTCGCTAAAGAATCCGCTGTCTTTAGGCGACATTTCTATACTTACTTGTAAGGTCTCTCCTTTTCCTGCCGGGTGTTTATCAAATTGGGCCTTTGCGCATCCGCAGGTGGCAGTTGTTCCCAGAATAACCAATGGATATTCTCCCTTGTTTGTTATGTTGAACAGGGCTTTCCGTTGTTCGGCCTTAGGGAACCTCCCCATATTGACTTCTGTTATTTCGGCTTCTGCTATCGTCTTCGTCTGATTATTGTCCGGCATATCTTTTCCGGTAATTTGCTTTACATATAAATCCCTTATGGCTAAATTATGTACCGGATTTCCTATCACCGCCACTTTATTGTCTTTGTCTAACAGGAAGGTTTGGAACATGATATCGGATGGAAATTTATTCAGTTTATTCAGTCTATCATCTTTATCCATGCAAACCGGAAGATCAAATTTATCCACCTTCAATAAATGATTTATCTCCTTTAGGTCTTTTGCATGAAAGAAAAAGAGGAAAGGTACCGTTCCGCCTGTTGCGGAATCCGTATATGCTATCAATTCTTTCCATTTATAAAGTTGTAACTTACAACCGGTGCAACCGAGAGAATCGACATAGACCAATACTTTATAATCAGATTCCGGTAGTTGATAGTCTACCGTATCAACGACATAACGGGTAAAAATAAGATTATCCGGGAATACAATTTCCTTCCCCTGCCATTCGGAGACTAACCGGGTCAGTCGTTCTTTGCCGGTTTCTTTACAACCAAACAGCAGGGCTAAAGCCAGCATGGATACTATCAGCGGTTTTGTCTGCATCTGTTATTAATATTGAGGAGGACTATATATGGTCGCTTTTTTTTCAACTTTATATCCGAGACAATCTACTGAACCGGAACCAAGGCAAAAAATTCCACTTCCTCCTCCTCCTACACCTCCTTCATTAGCGGCTAACGCTTCTACATTGGCAAATTGTAAATAGGTATTGAAATGGACGTCTGAACCTTTCTTTGCCGTATAGGCCCAAAATGCCACTCCCATAATACACATAACTCCAATAATGCTTTTCTTGACTTTCGTATTCATACTATTCATATTAAATTAATGGTTTGTGTTCTTTTTGATCTTTTATGGGGCAAAAATAGAAATTGTTTTTTTACACCGGATAAAAAACTTCCTTATATTTTCCTTATATTTCCATTATATTTTCCTTATATTTGCGATTATTGTATCATTATTGTTTAAAAATGAAAAACACGAAGTTATTTATCGCGACGATTGCCATTCTTATAGTAACAATATTTGCCGGTTTTGTTGCCGGGGATAAAT
>JAISES010000435.1 GCA_031263965.1 Prevotella sp.
ACAGATGCTTTTTTTAGGAAGTAAATCGGGAAGAAGCAGCGAAAAAATGAAAGAAACTCTATTGACAAGCATTCAAGCCCCTTCGGGAAATGTATCTTTCAAAGAGGCTAAGCTGATCATCGAATGCAGATTGACGCAAATTACGACACCCGACCCGAATGATTTTTACGCACAAGAGGCAAAGGACTATATAAACGAAGCTTACAAAGACACAAGCGACTACCGCAAATATGTATTTGGGGAAATCACCCGTATCTGGGAAAAAATCAAGAATTTCCCGGAAACTTAAAATATTCTTTTATACCATTCGTCAAAATAAGTAGAGAGCTCTTTATAAAAATAGACTGTAAAACATAAAACTGAAAAAAAGATGATGACAAGAGGTTTTGGAATGGGATTCTTCGGTAGAAACCCTTTCGACAAAGATGCAAGAAATAAATTCAAAGAAGAATGGTCTAAAATGACAGACAGTGAAAAACTGGAGTTTATGAATAAACGGATGGAAGGTATCGAGAATCATGAAGACCATTTTTCTGTTGAGTCGATAGATTCCCGTTGTGAAAAATGGATGAAGATGTCGGACGAAGAAAAGCAGGCATTTGTTGATGAAAGAAAAAAAGCGTTCGAAAGCAGAATGCATGGAATGCACGGATATTTTGGTTTCGGGCAATAAAAAATCACAAAGATACCGGTTGCAAGTATTATCGCAACCGGTATTAAAACAAAGATTCTGATAGGGAAACAAATACCTTCGGGCCACCGTCCAATAATATGGAATTTGATAAAGCATACCGTTCCTTATCGCACTGGGCATGGACAGATACACGCATTCCCCGGGAACTAAAGGAGCTTATAGAAGCTAACAAACCTCAGACTTCTTTAGAGTTAGGCTGCGGACTCGGACGTTTTTCCAGGTTTATGGCCAGTCAGAAAATAGAGGCTACAGCGATTGATTTTTCGGCGGTTGCTATTGAAAAAGCAAAGAAACGGGTTGGCGGAGACAAATATAAACCCACTTACCTGGTCGGAGATGTTACAAATCTGGAAATACTTTCCGGACCCTTTGATGTTTCTTTTGATATCGGGTGTTTTCACTGCTTGGACAGGGAAGGACAACAAAGCTATGTGAAAGAAGTACACCGGCTATTGAAGCCCGGCAGCACACATTTGATCTGGGCGTTGGACAACTCGCCAAGCAATATAAAACTGACTCCCGGCTACATAAAAGATATATTTGGCAATAGCTTCGAATTGCAAAAATCGCAGCATAGCCGGAGACGTGTCGTATTTGTAGCATCGCATTGGTATTGGCTCAGGCGTAAATAACAGAGACCTTCGACAGAAAGAAATATTAGTTATTAAAAATTGACGAAATGGAAACAAGAGGTTTAGGAATGGGGTTCTCCGGTATAGACAGGTTTGGTTTTGATAAAAGAAAAGATTTTTTTGAAAAATGGGCTAGACTGACTACAGAAGAAAAGGTTATATTTATAGATGAAAAAATGGAAGCTATGGAATCGATGCCCGATAAGCATCGTTTCAGCATGGAGTTTATCGATAAATTCTGCAACGAATGGGTAAGTAAGACGACCGAAGAAAAAGAAGAATTCATCCAAAAGGAGAAAGAAGCATTCGGGAGACATGGTTTCCACGGGCATGGATTTGGATTTGAATTCGACGAAGACTGTGAATGATTTGGGTTATAATGGAAGAAGGGTTGTCGTAGTTTAGCGACAGCCCTTCCTTTTATGTTAATAAGCCCGGGCAAACACGACTCGCTGAGTGGACGGATTGCCAGTAACCATACACTTGCCCTGAGTTTTGTCTCCTTCGAGGGGTATGCAGCGGATAGTTGCTTTAGTTTCTGCTTTTATTTTCTCTTCTGTTTCAGCAGTTCCATCCCAATGAGCAAGGATAAATACGCCGTCTTCGATCTTTTCCTTAAATTCTTCGTATGTTTCTACCGTGATAGTCTTTTCGGTTCGGTATGCCAATGCCTTATTGTAGATGTTTGCCTGAATATCGTCCAACAGGTTTTTGATATATATATCCAGACTGTCGCACGATACGGTTTCTTTCGTTAACGTATCGCGGCGGGCAACCTCAACCGTATTGTTTTCCATATCGCGGGCTCCCATCGCCAGGCGCACAGGAACTCCTTTCAGTTCATATTCGGAGAATTTCCAGCCCGGTTTTTTATTATCCGCATTGTCATATTTCACGCTGATGCCTGATGCTTTCAGCGATTTAACGATGCCGTCCGCTTTTTCATTAATAGCCGCCAGCTGTTCCTCCCCTTTGTATATTGGCACGATCACCACTTGGAATGGAGCCAGTTTTGGAGGCAATACCAACCCGTTGTCATCGGAGTGAGCCATGATCAGCGCGCCGATCAAGCGGGTAGAAACTCCCCACGATGTAGCCCATACATAATCCATTTTACCTTCTTTATCAGCAAACTTCACATCGAACGCCTTAGCGAAATTTTGTCCGAGGAAGTGCGAAGTCCCGGCCTGTAAAGCTTTTCCGTCCTGCATCATTGCTTCGATGGCGTAAGTGTCTATTGCTCCTGCAAATCGCTCGGAGGCAGATTTTACACCTTTAATTACAGGGATAGCCATATGTTCTTCGGCAAACTGTGCGTATATGTTCAGCATTTTTACAGTTTCCTCTTCGGCTTCTTCTCTTGTTGCATGCGCTGTATGCCCTTCCTGCCACAAGAATTCGGCAGTGCGGAGGAACAAGCGTGTACGCATTTCCCAACGGACGACGTTAGCCCATTGGTTGATAAGGAGAGGCAGGTCGCGGTACGACTGTATCCAATTGCGGTATGTGTTCCATATGATTGTTTCGGAAGTCGGGCGTACAATGAGTTCTTCCTCAAGCTTGGCCTCAGGATCTACGATAACGCCTTTTCCATCCGGATCGTTTTTCAAACGGTAGTGCGTCACTACGGCACATTCTTTGGCAAAACCTTCTACGTGGTCTGCTTCCTTGCTCAGAAACGATTTGGGGATAAACAAGGGGAAATAAGCATTCACGTGACCTGTTTCTTTGAACATGTCGTCGAGCTGACGCTGCATTTTTTCCCAGATAGCGTATCCGTACGGCTTAATCACCATACATCCGCGCACAGCCGAGTTTTCGGCCAAGTCTGCTTTTATCACCAAATCCAGATACCACTGACTGTAATCCTGACTTCTGGAAGTCAGTTCCTTTAATTCTTTTGCCATATTGAATTTCTATTTTTCAAAACCGGTTACAAAGTTAGCGAAATATATGAAAAACAGATAGGGAGGGCGGGGAAATGAAAGGGTATGAAATTTGTTTTATCTGGATTGCTTCGAGCAAAGCTCTCGAAATGACGCATAAAACCAACACTTTACGTCATTGCGAGGAGGCGTTAGCCAACGAAGTGATCCGGCTTAATGTTTTATTTTAAAAAAAACTATACATATCTCTTTAACAGACAATTGACTCTTTGATGTTATTTCCATGCATTTGCCTTACTATTCACATTATTCAATTCTAAATAATAATTGTACTTTTGTAGTCTGATAAAAAAGATTAAGAAATGGATACTACCAGACAACAAAAAATAAACCGCCTTATTCAGAAAGAGCTGAGCGAGTTATTCAGAAAAGAAACCGCTCAGATGCGTGGCGTACTCGTTACTGTAAGCACGGTAAGGGTAACACCCGATTTGGGATTGGCAAAGGTTTATCTCAGTATATTCCCGTCCGGACAGGGAAAAGAGATTCTTACTAATATCAAGAACAGTGTGAAGACCTTGCGCTACGAACTTGGGCAGAAGGTCGGCAAACAATTGCGTATAATTCCCGAACTGGCATTCTATCTGGACGATTCGCTCGATTATCTCGAAAACATCGACCGGTTGCTGAACTCTGACGACAAAAAAGAAGACTAAATTGAATCTTCCGTTGCACATAGCCAGGCGTTACCTTTTTGCCAAAAAGTCGCATAACGCCATTAATATAATATCGCTGATCTCGGTTTGCGGTATCACAGTGGCTACGGCCGCATTGGTATGTGCATTGTCTATATTCAACGGTTTTACGGAGTTTTCGGCTAAGACTTTCAGCGCTTTCGATCCCGAATTGCAGATAACGCCTGCAACAGGCAAAGTATTTGAACCGGCACAAGAAACAGAGAAGATAAAAGATATCCCTGAAGTATCGTTTGTTTCGCAGAATCTTGAAGAAAGTGCTTTGGCTAAATTTGGAGACAGACAGGAAGCGATCGTAATGAAAGGCGTATCTCCCGAATTTGTGGACTTGGCAAACATCAATAATCTAATTATTGACGGTCGCTTCATTTTGAAAGAAGGCGATGTTGAAGAAGCAGTTGTAGGCGCCGGACTGGCTGCGTTTTTGGGTGTTCGTGCAGGCTTTCTCGATCCGGTGGAACTGTATGTGCCCAAGCGCAATGTGAATATCAACCTGGCTAATCCGTCTAATGCGTTTACCCCGTCACACATCTATATAAGCGGGGTGTTTGCCCTCAATCAGCCGAAATATGACGAGCAAGTGCTTATTATGTCCATTGATTTAGTGCGGGAATTGCTTGACTATGAAACAGAAGTTTCTTCGCTCGACATTAAAGTGAAAGAAGGCTATGATATAGACAAAGTCCGGGGTAAAATAAAGTCTGTGTTGGGTGAAAACCTGATTATAAAAAACCGGATGCAGCAACAAGAGGAAATGTACCGCATGGTTAACATCGAGAAATGGGTTACCTTCCTTATTCTTGGCATTATTCTGGTAATTGCAGTATTCAATATCATCGGCTCCCTTACGATGTTGATTCTGGAAAAGAACGATGATATTCAGGTCTTGCGCAATATGGGTGCGAAAAACAAACTAATCGTCAGGATATTTTTGTTTGAAGGCTGGCTGATAACTTTTGTCGGGGCTGTAGTGGGGTTGGTAATAGGTCTTGTAGCCTGCTTGCTTCAAGAACACTATGGATTATTGAAGCTCGGGTCGTCTCCGAGCGAATTTGTTATCAATGCCTATCCTGTAGCTGTAGAAGGATTGGCTATAGTTATTATATTCTTTACCGTGAGCCTTATCGGGTTTCTGGCTGTACTGTACCCCGTTAATACGCTTCGCAAAAAATTATTGCAAAATTAATTGCCAGAATTCCACATCTATCAGTTTCCCGAATTTTACACCCGATTCCCTGAAATTCCCGATCAGTTCGAAATTAAATTTACGGTGAAGTTTTTGACTTTGTTCGTTCGGCAATGATATGACGCCTATAAGTGAGTGGATATTGATTTTCCGGGCGCGGTCGATCAACTCCTGATAGAGAATACTTCCTACCCCTCTGCCTGTCAGGTTACGATCGAGATAGACGCTTGTTTCCAAGGATATGTCGTAGGCCGCGCGCTCCCGCCAATTGTTGAGGTAG